>JAJTHX010000329.1 GCA_021300125.1 Betaproteobacteria bacterium
GATCCCGCCATGCAGATGCCAGCCCAGCAGTCCGCTGCCCAGCATCAGCAGCGCCGCCACCGCGTAGCGCGGCCAGCGCAGCGCCACGGCAGCGCGCGGCTGCAACCGCTGCGGCAAAGCCGCCACCAGCCAGGGGTCATAAGCCTCGCGCAGGCCGTGATTGTGTTCGCGGTAGGCCGCCAGCCGCGCGGCCTCCTGCGGATGCAGCGCCAGATGGCGCTCGACCTCGGCCGCGCGCGCCGCATCCAGCCGGCCGTCAACATGGGCCTGCAGTTCGGCTTCGGTAACCGGCGCACTCATCTGACCACCTTCAGTCCGGGGGCTGGCGGTTCATCCTGCAGCAGCCGGCGCAGACGCTCGCGGCCCCGAGACAGCCGCGACATCACCGTGCCCACCGGGATTTCAAGCACCCGCGCCGCCTCTTCATAGCTCAGCTGCTCCATGCCCACCAGCAGCACCACGCTGCGCTGCTCCTCGGGCAGGGCCTGCAGGGCGGCATCAAGATCGCGGATGTCGAGGCGGTCGCCAGCGCGCGCGGCATTAACCTGCAACTGCACAAGCCCTTCGTCCAGGGGCACCGTGCGGTTGGCGGCGGCGCCGCGCACCTGATTGATGAACACGTTATGCATCACGGTAAACAGCCAGGCCCTGAGATCGCTGCCCTCGCGCCACAGCGCCTGCTTGAGCAAGGCCCTCTCCAGGGTATCCTGGACCAGATCGTCAGCGGCTGCGGCATCGCCGGTCAGCGCGCGGGCATAGCGCCGCAGGCGAGGGATGTACTGCATCAGCAGCGTTTCGAATGGCCCTTCAGGAGGGAGCGAAAACGATGTCAAGGCAACAGACTCCTCAACGCAGGACAGCGCCCGTTTATTCCCGGGGCAAAGCGGGAAACCAGGCGGCAGCATGCCCTTTCATACCAGAAACAGGGTGGCCAGGCCGAGAAAAATGAAAAAACCGCCGCTGTCGGTAATCGCGGTGATCATCACACTGGAGCCGATGGCCGGATCGCGCCCCAGCTTGTGCATCACCATCGGAATCAGCACACCCATCACCGCGGCCAGCAGCAGGTTCAGTGCCATCGCACTGGTCATCACAACACTCAGCTGCCAGCTGTGGTAGATCAGGAAGGCGAACAGGCCGACGATGCTGCCCCAGATCAGGCCGTTGAGCACCGACACCCCGATTTCCTTCACAAACAGGGCTCGGGCGTTGTCCCGTGTGATCTGGCCCAGGGCCAGTGCGCGCACGATCATGGTGATGGTCTGGTTGCCGGAATTGCCGCCGATGCCGGCGATGATCGGCATCAGTGCCGCCAGCGCCACCAGCTGGGCGATCGAATCCTCGAACACGCCGATCACGCGGGAGGCCACAAAAGCGGTCACCAGGTTCACCGCCAGCCAGGCCCAGCGGTTGCGCACGCTTTTCCAGACCGAGGCAAACAGGTCCTCGTCCTCGGCCAGGCCGCCGGCGGCGAGGGTTTCAGTGTCCTTCGCCTCGCGGATGAAATCGACCACCGCATTGACGGTCATGCGGCCGACCAGCCGGCCCGCATCGTCCACCACCGGCGCCGACACCAGGTCATAGCGCTCGAATGCGCCGGCAGCCTCATGCGCGTCCTGCTCCGGGCGGAAACTCGTGTACTCGCGGGTCATCACCGCGCCGACCAGGGTTTCGGGGTCGCTCACCAGCAGCCGGTTGACCGGCAGCAGGCCCTGCAGTTTTTCGCCACGGTCCACCACGAACAGCTGGTCGGTGTGGTCGGGCAGCTGGTCGAGCCGGCGCAGATAGCGCAGCACCACCTCCAGGGTCACGTCCTCGCGCACCTCGATCATCTCGAAGTCCATCAGCGCGCCCACCGCATCCTCCGGATAGGACATCGCCGCGCGCAACTGCTCGCGCTCCTCGGTGGAGAGGGACTTGAAAACGTCCTGGATCACCTCGTCCGGCAGGTCCGGCGCGAGGTCGGCAATCTCGTCGGCATCGAGCTGGCCGGTGGCGGCCACCAGCTCGTCCTCGTCCATGTGCGCGATCAGGGTCTCGCGCACCGCATCCGAAACTTCGAGCAGGATTTCGCCGTCGCGATCGGCCTTGACCAGGTCCCATACCTGCAGGCGCTGCTCCAGCGGCAGCGTTTCCAGCACGTTGGCGATGTCGGCGGGATGCAGTCGGTCGAGCAGCTGCTGCAGCTCGTTCAGGTGCTGGCGGTGGACCAGGCTCTCGACCAGCGGCTGGCGCGCGCCGCTCTCGCGCTGCACCAGGTTTTCCACCAGTTCGTGGCGGTGCAGCAGCTCGACGATGCGTTCGAGGTGATTGTCGCTGTCGGTGCGTTTTTCGTGCCGCTCTGCCACGCGCGTGCCCGCCGAAATGAAGGATGGTCGGAAGCTGCGGCGACATTCTAGGTAGAAGGTGCGGTACTGTCCAAACATTCACGGTCCTCCGGCGCAGACAGCGCAACGGGAAACGGGTATCTTTCGCCTGCACAATTCATGTCCGCCCTCCTCAACAACAAGCTGCGCGCCGCGCGTGGCCACCTGCAAAGCGGCGACCCGATGCCGGCCATCGCCGCCTGTGACGCGGTGCTGGCGAAAGCGCCGCGCAACCCTGAAGCGCTGGGCCTGCGCGGCATCGCGCGCCTGATGACGGGCGCCGTCATCGAAGCCGCCGCCGATCTGCGCCAGGCCGCTGCTGCAGCGCCCGGCGACGGCATGACCCTGGAATACCTCGGCCAGGCCCTGCTGCAGCTGGGCGAGGCTGCGGAAGCGGAACAGGTGCTGCGACGCGCCTCGGCATTGCCGGGCGCACCACCCTCGGTCGCGATGCGCCTCGGGCTGTCCCTGCTGCATCAGGGCCGCGCCGCCGATGCACTGGCGCCGCTGCAGTCAGCGGCGGCCGCGGCGCCTGAGGAACCGGCGTTCAGGCTGGCTCTGGGCCAGACCCAGGCTGCCAGCGGCGATCGCAGCGCCGCCGCCCTCAGTTTTGAAACCGTGTTGCGGCAACAGCCCGGACACGCCGACGCACTGTTCAACCTCGGCGTACTCGCGCTGGAAGCAGAGGACACCGAAGCGGCCGGGGAGCGCTTCAGCGCGGTGCTCGCACGCCACCCCGATCACGCCGATGCCATGGTCAACCTCGCCATCCTCCGGCAGCGTGCAGAGCGTTTCGCCGAGGCCGCGCAACTGCTGGAACGCGCGCTGGTGCTCGCGCCACGCCATCCCCACGCCCACGCCAACCTGGGCAGCCTGCGCCTGCGCGAAGGTGACAGCGTCAGCGCTCGCCGCCATTTCAGTGCGGCGCTGGCGGTGCTGCCCGCACTGCCCGCCGCGCTCGAAGGCATGGGCCTGGTGGCACGCGCAGAAGGACTGTACAGGGAAGCCGTTCAGCACCTGCACCGGCTGGTCGAGGCCGACCCCGACATAGCCAGCGGCTGGAGCGCACTCGCCGACAGCCTGCTGCAGACCGGAGACCTCGCCGGCGCGCAGACCGCGGCTGACCACGCCGCCATGCTTGATCCTCAACTGGTGTGGGCCTGGAGCCTGCGCGCCCAACTCTGCCTGTTGCGTGGCGAAGTGGACAAGGCTGTGGCCCTGCTGGAGGCGGGCTTCAGTGCGACGAACAGCACGCTTCTGCTTGCCATGTTTACCCAGCACAGCCGCCACCTTTGCGATTGGGTGCGCTGGGCTTCGGCCTGGCAGCAACTCAAACCACGGATATTGGCCGGGGAAGATGCCGGCACGCCATTTGCCCTGCATTGCGAAGAGCTGAGCGCCGCTGAAATCGGCGCTTACACCCGGCAATGGGCCGCACGGCGTTTTCAGGCGACGGCGCCCCGGCAGCAGTCTCAGTCATGGGATGGTGAGCGAAAACTGCGTATCGGCTACCTCTCCTCGGATTTCCAGGAACACCCTGCTGCCTACCTGGTCACCGAGATGCTGGAACTGCATGACCGCAGCCGTTTCGAAGTCTTTGCCTACTCCTATGGTCCCCGCGACAGCGGGGACTTGCGCCAGCGCATCATTGCCGCGGTGGATCATTTTGTCGATATCGCCTGGGACGGCGACGATCAGGCCGCGGCGCGCATCCGCGCGGATACCATCGATATCCTGGTTGACCTCAAGGGCTACACCGTCGGCGACCGCCTCGGCATCATGGCGCGGCGACCGAGTCCGGTACAGATGACCTGGCTGGGCTATCCCGGCACCACCGGCACCGGCTTCATCGATTACCTGATCGCCGATCCGCTGATCATCCCCGAGGGTGAACAAACCCACGGCTGCAGCGAGCAGATCCTGCGGCTGCCGCACTGCTACCAGCCGATTGACCGCAGGCGCATCGTTGCCGAGCCCCGCACCCGCAGCGACTACGGCCTGCCGGATCAAGCGGTGGTGATCTGCTGCTTCAATCAGACCTTCAAGATCCGTCCCGAGGTGTTCGCGGTGTGGATGCGCGTGCTTCACGCAGTGCCGGAGAGCGTGCTGTGGCTGGTGGATGACAACCGCTGGTCCACCGCCAACCTGCGCGCGGCCGCCAGGGATGCCGGCATCGGCGAGGAGCGCCTGGTGTTCGCACCCAGACTGCCGCTCGCCGAACATCTGGCGCGTTACCGTGTCGCAGACTTCGCGGTCGACACATTTCCCTATACCTCCCACACCACCGCCAGCGATGCGCTGTGGTGCGGCTGCCCGCTGGTCGCCCTGCGTGGTGAGACCTTCGCATCGCGCGTATCGGCCAGCATCCTCACCGCCGCAGGCCTGCCGGCGCTGATCACCACCGACCTGCCGCAGTATGAATCGCGCATGCTCCAGCTGGCTACCCATGCCGAGTTGCGCCACGACCTCGGCCGCCGCCTTGAAGCCGCGAAAACCACCGCACCGCTGTTCGACACCACCAGTTTCACCCGGGCACTGGAAACCCTCTATCTCGACGCCTTCCGGCAATCCGCAAAACCATAAAAAAACGGGCACCCGAAGGTGCCCGTTTCAAATCCGCTGGTGCGGATGATGTTGCGGTGTGGCTTAGAAGCGGTGCGCGATGCTCAGCACGAAGGCGCTGTTCTTGGCGCCAGTGCCGGTACCGGTCATGCCGCCCAGATCGTAGTTCGCCGAACGGTCGTTCTTCAGGTTGACGTAGCCGATGGTGCCGACGGTCCGCTTCGAGAAGTCGTGCAGGTAGCGGATCTGATACAGCTTGGCGCCCGTCTCGCCCGCGGCCCGAACCACCGGA
>JAJTHX010000018.1 GCA_021300125.1 Betaproteobacteria bacterium
CAGTTCCGAAGGCTTGGCGCTGGTGACGGCAATGCCGCGAAGCCTGCCGGCGCGCAAGTGCGGTACGGCAGCGGGACTCGCGAAACCGACCTCCACCCGACCTGCAACCATGTCCAGCAACTGCGCGGCCGCACCCTTGTAGGGAACATGGGTGGCCTCGACCTTGGCCATCATCATGAACAGCTCCATCGAAAGATGGCTTGTCGTGCCGTTGCCCGCCGAGGCGTAGACGAGGGTGCCTGCCTTGGTGCGCGCCATCTTGATCAGATCTGCCGTGGTTTTGGCGGCAAAGTTGGGGTGCGAAACCAGAATGAAGGGGAACTGGACGAGCCGGGTGACCGCCGAGAAATCCTTGATCGGGTGGTAGGCCACTTTCCTGTATACGGCCGGGTTGACCACATGGGTCAGGGTGGTGAGCAGCATCGTGTAGCCGTCATTGGGTGCGCGTGCCACCAGTTCAGTGGCGATGACGCCACCGGCGCCGCCGCGGTTGTCCACGATCACCTGCTGTCCCAGCCTTTCCGACAGCGCGGGGGCAATGACCCGGGCTGTGGCATCGGGCCCTCCTCCCGCAGGGAAACCTACCACCAGACGGACCGGCTTGCTGGGATAGGACTGGGCCGCAGCGGCCGAAGGGCTCGCAAGCAGCAGCGCGGTGATTGCCAGGCTGCTAAACAGCGGTATTGATGTGATGTTCATGGGGCCGTCCGGAAATTTGCTCATGTCGGTGCATTCAGGGGTTGCATCGAGACGGGTCTGATGGCTGTGGCGGGGCAGTGATTCAGTTGCCAAGGGCTTTCAGGTAATCATCGGTGGAGATGATGTTGGCGAAGTTGGGCAGGGTATTTTGAATCGCCCAGTGGTGCTGGTCCATTTTCATGTTGCCGCAGCAGTCTTCAACGATGCTGACCACAAAACCGGCATCGTCAGCGCAGCGGGCGGTGATTTCAACCACATTATTGGTGGAGATTCCCAGCAGCACCAGGTTGTCTATCCGCTTTGAATAAAGCCAGGGGAGCAGGGGGGTATTGAAAAACGGGTTTGTGGAATGTTTGGTGATGATCATGTCATCGGGCCTCGGTGCGATGATTTCCGGCCATTCGCAGCCCCAGGTGCCCAGGATGCATGACTTCGCCGCCTTGAAGCGTGCAACGCGCGGATGACGGCTCAGCGCCTCTTTGTAGTCCGGGCGGAAACCCAGGCGCACATACAGAATCGGTATGCCGATGGCCCGGCTGGTATCGGCCAGCGTCTGGGTCTTCTTCAGGATGTTTCTTTCTTCGGCCATCTTGGCGCTGCCGAGCGCACCAAAAAAACCTTTCGGATCAACCATGTCATTCTGAAGATCGAGGATGGCGAGGCAGGTATTGGTCTTGTTGAATGAGTTCATCGGAATCCTTTCATGCGCAATGGTTGACCACGAGTGTGTTGTGCTGAATGAAAAAACTGCCCGTGCATGCCCCCGGCATTTTGTCTCCGGTTGTACTGCATTGATTCCCGGCGATTGCGAATAGAGCATGCCGCAACGCGTCCTCCGGGCGGGTGGAAGCGGCGGTACAGTTCCGCATCTGCCCTTGGGGCAGGTGACTTCCTGAATTGTATTTTATTGTATACAATAAATTAATCAACAGGCCGACAGGTGAATCGGGTTCCGTCGCTGCAGCGGCTGCCCGGCCCCTCAGCCCAAAGACCCCAGTCATTGCATCCATGCCCACGCAGCGACAACCAGCGATCCGCAAAGCGGCCGCAAAACCCGACAAGAGCGAGGGTTTGGGGCTGGCCGAGGTGGCTTACCAGGGGTTGATCGAAGGGATCCGTCGCGGTTTTTTCCTGCCCGGCGAGCCGATCCGGGAACACCGTGTCACCGAGTGGCTCAAGATCAGCAGAACCCCGGTGCGCGATGCGATGCGGCGGCTGGAGGCCGAGGGGTTCCTCATTCACGAGCGAAACCGCGGGGTTATGGTTGCAACACTGGATGACGAAGCGGTCATCGAGTTGTATGCGCTGCGCGAGGTGCTGGAGGGAGCGGCGGCGGTCATGGCCGTCCGCAACGCGAAGGAGGCCGAGATCATCCAGCTTGAGCAGCTGGTGAACGAAAGCGCCAGGCATCGTGAGCCCGGGGTGCTGATCAAATTCCAGCGTCGGATCAATGACCTGATTCACCAAATGGCAAGAAACAGGTTTCTGGTGAAGACCATGCGTAAACTCCGGGAAACCATGTTTCTGGTGGGGCCGGTTGCCACCGTGATGCCGGACCGTCCAGCCAACCTGCTGCGGGAGCACAGGCGGATTCTGGATGCGCTGAAGAAACGCGATGCCGTGCGTGCCGAGAAGGTGATCCGGGCGCATGTTCGCAGCGCGCTGGAAAGTCATCTCAGGCGCAGGGCAAGTGGCGCAAGTTCCGATTACCCGCATGTGCCGTTTCCCCCGGCAACAGTCAGCGCACGCGTTCCAAAACCTAAAGTCTGACCTATGGATTGAGCGGTCATTTTTGTTCAGAGGAGGATGTATGCAAAGCAGAGGCAAGCAGTTCAAGCAGCTGATGTATGACAAGGAAATCCTGATCCAGCCCGGCGTCTATGACGGCTACAGCGTGCGCCTGGTCGAGAGTGCCGGTTTCAAGACCGCCTCGATCTCCGGAGC
>JAJTHX010000175.1 GCA_021300125.1 Betaproteobacteria bacterium
GAAAACCGGCTCAGCGCAATGACACGCCGTCCTTGATGATGCGCGGCGAGATGAAGATCAGCAGTTCGCGGCGATCGTCAACCCGCTGGTTGTTCTTGAACATGAAGCCGATGTAGGGCAGATCGCCCAGCACAGGCACCTTGGTCGTGGTCGAACGTTCGTCCTGGGTATAGATGCCGCCGATGACGACGGTGCCGCCATTCTCGACCAGAACCTCGGTCGACACTTGCTTGGTGTCGATGGCAGGGCCTGAAAGCGTGTTTTGGCCGACGCTGTCCTTGTTGACGCGCAGGGTCATGATCACGTTGTCATCAGGCGTGATCTGCGGTTTCACCCGGAGCGAGAGTGTCGCCTTGCGGAAGGACACGCTGGTGGCACCGCTGGAGGTGGCCTGCTGGTAGGGGATTTCAGTGCCCTGCTCGATCGTCGCCTCGACCTTGTCAGCGGTGATCACGCGCGGGCTCGAAATGATCTTGCCCTTGCCATCGGCCTGCAGGGCCGACAGTTCGAGGTTGAGGAACTTGGTGCTGCGGTCGTTGAACAGCAGGAACGAGAACACACCCGGATTCGCGCCGGAAAGGCCCTGTGCCGGCAGGTTGACCATCAGGCTGTCATTGAAGGGAGGCTGGGTGGTGGTCTGTCCGGTGCGGAAGGCACCGGTGGCCAGGTTGCCGCCAAGCACGTTGGCGTTGACACCGTTGCCGCTGCCCACCCGGAAGCCCTGTCCGGTAGCGTCGTTGAAGCCAAGGCGCGCGCCGAGGTTGCGGCTGAACGTGTCATTGGCTTCAACGATGCGCGACTCGATCATGACCTGACGCACCGGGATGTCGATCTGGCGCAGCAGCTTGCGCACTTCTTCCAGGCGCGATGGCGTGTCCTGCACGAATACGGTGTTGGTGCGCACGTCGACCACGGCACTGCCGCGCTTGGACAGGATGCGCTGCTTGGGGTCGGACAGCAGGGCCTGGAAATCCGCGGCCTTCTGGTAGTTGACCTGCATGCTTTCGGTACGCAGGGGTTCGAGGTCGGCGATTTGCGAACGGGCCTCGAGAGCCAGTTTTTCGCGAGTGGCCAGCTCGTCGCGGGGCGCGATCCAGACCACGTTGCCGGTCTTGCGCATGTCGAGACCACGGCTTTGCAGGATGATGTCCAGTGCCTGATCCCAGGGAACATCCTTCAGGCGCAGCGTGAGATTGCCGCCGACGGTATCGCTGGTGATGATGTTGAGCCCGGTGAAGTCTGCGATCACCTGCAGCACCGCGCGAACCTCGACGTTCTGGAAGTTCAGCGAGAGCTTCTCGCCGCTGAAGCCGGGTTGCACCAGGCGGTTCGGATCTTCGGTCACGCGCTTCACCTCGACGATGAAGCGGCGGTCGGTCTGGAACGCGGAGTGTTCCCAGGCGCCGCGAGGGGTAATCACCATGCGGGTGCCGTTGCCCTGCGGAAAGGTTTCAATGCTTTCAACCGGGGTGCCGAAATCCACGACATCCAGCCTGCGGGTCAGATTTTTCGGCACAACGGTGTTGGCGAAATCAACGATCAGCGAGCGGCCTTGCGGACGCAGGTTGATGCCGACCTGGTTGTCCGAGAGGTCGATGACGATACGGCCCTCTCCGCCCTGGCCGCGGCGGAAATCGATGTCGCGCAGGCTGTGCTTGCTATCGTTGGGGCGGGCCTGGGCAAAAGTCTGGGTGGCCGGCGCGGGCGTTGCGGAGGGGGTGGAAGCTGCTCCACCCAGGGTAACCAGTACTGTGTTGCCTTCGATCCGGGTGTCGTAGCCTACCTGGCGGTTGGTTTCGAGCACCACGCGCGAACGGTCGCCCGCCTGCACAATGTTGATGCGGCGGATATCACCTTCGGATATGTCGTGGACGGTCCTGCCCGAACCATTGGCCGTATTCGGAAAATCAAAAGCGATGCGGGGCGGATTGCTCACCACAAAGCTGGCTGGAGCGGCGGCCGGTGCGCCCTTGAGGGTGATGCGCAATACCGTGGAGCCGCCGGACTGGGCGGTGACGTTGACCGACTCGATGCTGTTCTGGGCCAGCGCCGGCATGGCGACCAAGGCCAGCATTGCGGCCAGCATGCGGCCGGGGAGTCGATCCAGCAGTTTCATTGCGCGCTTCATTTACCACCTCCTTGTTCCTGCAACAGCAACGCCTGTTCCTTCTCTTCCCAGTTGCCGCCGCTGTCCTGAACGATTTCCTTCAGCTTGATTTCAGTTTCCGTGATGGCCACGATGCGGCCAAAATTCTGTCCCATGTAGTTGCCCGACTTGACCCTGAACAGTGCGCTGTCGGGGCTGCGCACCAGCGCGAAGGTCTGGCCTTTCTGCTGCAGCGTGCCGACCATCTTCAGGTTTTCCAGCGGGAAGGCTTCGAGCGCTTCGCGCGGCCGGTTGAAGTCAGGCTGCAGCCCGCCCTTGACAGTGGTCTTGGGGGGCTCGATCTTGCGCGGTTTGAAGGGGTCGGTGAGATCGTAGGCGTTGTAGGCAAACGGCTCGTAGGGCTTCACTTCAGGCAGGGGCTGAATGCGACTGCCCGGAATCTTGTCCGATTCCCGCACGAACTGGCGCAGGTCGGAGTGTTCCTCGCTGCTGCAACCGGCCAGTGCAAAGGCGGCAAACACCGCCAGCATCAGGGTCAAGTTACGGCTGTTCACTTTTTTGCCCCGCCCTTGGCGCTCTTGCGTTGCGCCGCGATCTCGCTCTCGTCGAGGTAGCGGAAGGTCTTGGCTACGGCGTCGAGGGTCAGCCCGTCCTTGCCGGTTGTGAGGGAAATGTCGTTGAGGGTCACGATCCTCGACAGTCGGCCGATGTCGCTGGCGAATGCGCCAAGGTCATGGTAGCTGCCGGAGACTTTCAGGGTAATCGGCAGTTCGGCGTAGAAATCGCCCATGGTTTCGGAGGCGGCGGGTTTGAACAGATCGAACTGCAGTCCGCGGCCGAGTCCGGCCTGGTTGATGTCGGTCAGCAGGGCGTCCATTTCAGACTTGCCCGGCAGCTGCTTGAGCAGGGCGCCGAACTGGGACTCGATGTCTTCCATCTGCTTGCGGTAGGCCGGAAGATTGACCGCCTGTTTTTTCTTGTCCAGGAAGGTGGTTCGCAGCTGCTCTTCCTTGGCTTTGGCGTCATCGATCTGGGCGAGCTGGTCCTGCCAGTCGAACCAGTAACTCGCGCCGACAAGAGCCATCAGCAGCAGCAGCAGAACGCCCAGCTTGGGCAGGATCGGCCAGCTGCCGATCTTGTTGGGGTCCAGTTTTTTGAGTTCGTCGAGGGTCATGATTTAGCCCTTTTTGCCGCCTTTCTTGTCGCTGGACTCAGCGGCAGCACGGGTGACATCAATGTTCATGGTGAACTCGTTCAGGCGCTGCCCCCCCTGCACCGCGGAGCGGATTTCAACCAGGTTCGCGTTTTGAAGGTATTGGGAGCTTTCAAGATTGCGCATCAGCGTGGATACTCGCGCCTGCGACTGGGTGAAACCGCTGATCGATACCTTGGTGCCCGACTGCTTGATCGACTTGAGATACATGCCGTCCGGCAGCTGCCGCACCAGCTGGTCCAGCAGGTGCACGACTTCCGCGCGGTTTTTTTGCAGGGTCTCAACCACCTGTTTTCGCTTGAGCAGCGCCGCGATCTGTTCCTTGAGCTTGTTGATCTCGGCGATTTCCTTGTCGATCTTGACGATTTCCTCTTCAAGATACCTGTTGCGCGCCTGCTGGTTGGATAGCACGCCGTCCAGGTAGGTGTGAACTCCGAACCAGATTGCAGCGCCCGCGGCCACCACGACGCCAAGCATGACGAAAAAGTGCTGTTGCTGCTGCTTGCGCCGCATCTCGCGATGCGGGAGCAGGTTGATGCGCGCGGTCATTTGTCGAACCTCCTCAGCGCGAGCCCGCAGGCGACCATCAGCGAGGGTGCATCCTGCTCCAGGTTCCTGCGACGGATGTGTGCCGAAAGACCCATGTTGGCGAAGGGGTTGGCAACGTCGGTCGGCACCTGCGCCCGCTTTGAAACCGCTTCGGCAATGCCCGGGATTGCGGCGCAACCGCCGCAGAGGATGATGTGGTCAACCTTGTTGTGCTGGGTCGACGAGAAAAAGAACTGGATCCCGCGCGCGATCTCCAGGCCGAGATTATCGAGGAAGGGCGCCAGCACTTCGGACTCGTAGTTCTCGGGCAGGCCCCCCGTGCGTTTGGCGGCTTCGGCCTCCTCGGCCGAGAGCCCGAACTTGTTCTGGATCTCCAGGGAGAGCTGCAGTCCGCCGAAAGGCTGGTCGCGCATGTAGACGGACTGGTCGTTGCGCAGGACATTGACACTCATCGTGGTGGCGCCGATGTCGACCACCGCGATGTTCAGGTCGCGTCCGCGCCCCGGCATCGTTGCCTCGATCAGCTCGAACGCGGCTTGCGCCGCGAACAGATCAACGTCCATGACCAGGGCCTTGAGGCCGGCGCCTTCGGCAACCGCCACGCGGTCCTCGATCTTGTCCTTGCGCGAAGCCGCAATCAGCACCTCGACGTCTTCGGGGCTGTTGGGTGCGGGACCGACCACCTGGTAATCCAGATTGACTTCATCGAGGGAGAACGGGATGTACTGGTTGGCCTGCAGCTCGACCTCGGTGCCCAAGTCGTCATCGGACTGGCCAGCGGGCACCAGGATCTTCTTGCTGATCACCGCCGCATTGGGCAGCGCCAGGGCCAGATTCTTGAAATTGCTGCCCAGGCGCTTGTGGCAACGCTGCACGGCCTCGATCACGGCATCCAGGTTGTTGATGTTGCCTTCCACCACGGACTCTTTCGGCAAGGGCTCAATGGCATAGCGTTCGAGCCGGTAGACACCCTTGCCGGCGTCCGCGATCTCGACCATCTTGACCGCGGAAGAACTGATGTCGGCGCCGATCAATGGCGGCGTCTTGGGCTTGAAAAGTGCCTCAAGCGCATCAAAATTAAGGCTGAACTTGCCAATTACCATAGCGAGTTACGCTCTTTTATTCATTAAATACATCAAATAATATGAACAACCCAATGTTAATATTGAGTTTTTGACTGCTTTTCATTTAAGGGTTGTTGCGCCTATAATGCAGCGCGCTTGCATTTACTGTGCAGGATTTTCGCGCTCAGTGCAATAAGATTTTGCATGAGATGTGGCGCGTAACCCACAGATTTCTTTGACTTTTTTTACAATAACGGTTTTCTACTAGATGTCCGTCCGTTGGTGGGTTTTCCCACTATTACTGGTAGTCCTGCTGTTTTCGGCCGCCGTTCTGGTGCTTGGATTCGCAGCGGTCCTGATCTCACCGAACCTGCCATCGCTGGAAGTTTTGACCGATTACCGGCCAAAAATCCCGCTGCGCGTGTTCAGTGCCGATGGCAAATTGATTGGCGAATTCGGCGAAGAGCGCAGGGCCGTCGTCAAGCTGGAGCAGGTGCCGAGAACCCTGGTCAATGCCATACTGGCTGCTGAAGACGAACGCTTTTTCCAGCATGGCGGCGTGGACTACCTGGGCGTTGCGCGCGCCGCACTGTCCAATTTCACGTCCGGCGGCGTCCGCCAGGGCGCCTCGACCATCACCATGCAGGTGGCGCGCAATTTTTTCCTGTCCAAGGAAAAGACGCTGACGCGCA
>JAJTHX010000318.1 GCA_021300125.1 Betaproteobacteria bacterium
GGCCTTGTGCGCGAGCATCGGCTCGCCGCAGATGTCGCCGATGGCATGGATGTGGGGCACATTCGTGCGCTGCTGCTTGTCCACCGGGATGAAGCCGCGCTCGTTAACCGTGACACCCGCGGCCTCGGCCTTGATCTCGCGGCCATTGGGCCGTCGGCCCACCGCCATCAGCGCGGCATCGAAGCTGTCGGTGCTGGTCTTGCCGTCCGCGGTTTCGAAGGTGACCTTGAGGCCGTCCTTCTGCGCTTCGATTTTTGCGACCTTGGTCTTGAGCAGGATCTTTTCGTAGCGCTTCTCGATGCGCTTGGCCAGCGGCCGTACCACATCGCGATCGGCGCCCGGGATCAGCCCGTCCATCAGCTCGACCACGCTGATCTTCGAGCCCAGCGCGTCATACACGGTGGCCATTTCGAGGCCGATGATGCCGCCGCCGATGACCAGCAGGCGCTTCGGGATCTGCGCCAGCTTCAGTGCGCCGGTGGAGTCGATGATGCGCGGGTCGTCGTAGGGGAAGCCGGGGATTTTCGCCACCGAGGAGCCGGCGGCGATGATGCAGTGCTGGAAGGCGACGGTCTTCACGCCCTCCGCGGTCTCCACGCGCACGCTGTGCGGCGAGGCGAATTCGCCGCGGCCGGTGATGACCTGCACCTTGCGCTGCTTGGCCAGGCCGCCGAGGCCCTTGGTCAGTTTGCCGATGACGCCGTCTTTCCAGGCGCGCAGCTTGCCGAGCTCGATCTCCGGTTTGCCGAAGCGGATGCCGGCGTGCCCCGCCTCCTCGGCCTCGGTGATGACCTTCGCCATGTGCAGCAGCGCCTTCGACGGAATGCAGCCGACGTTGAGGCAGACGCCGCCCAGCGTCGGATAACGCTCCACCAGCACGACCTGCTGGCCGAGGTCGGCAGCGCGAAAGGCCGCGGTATAGCCGCCGGGGCCGGCACCGAGCACCAGCACTTCGCACTGGATGTCGGCTTTGACCGCGGAATGGCTGGCCGAGGATTGGGGAGCGGGTGCGGGCGCAGCGGCGGGCCTGGCCGGGGCTGCCGGTGCGGCGGTCTGCGGCGCGGGCGCTGCACTGCCCGCGCCGGCTTCTTCCAGGGTCAGGATCAGGCTGCCCATCGACACCTTGTCGCCGGGCTTCAGGCTCACCGCCTTCACCACGCCGGCGCTGGGTGCGGGAATGTCCATCGTCGCCTTGTCGGATTCCAGCGTGACCAGCGGGTCTTCCGCGCTGACGCTGTCACCGGGCTTCACCAGCACCTCGATCACCGGGATGTTCTTGAAATCACCGATATCCGGGACTTTTACTTCCAGGGTTTTGCCCATGAAAATTTCTCTATTAAAATCAATTACTTAGGATATATTCGCAATCAGCCGCGGATGTGGCCGTCGCCGAACACCACGTATTTGAGCGAGGTCAGCCCCTCAAGGCCGACCGGGCCGCGGGCGTGGATCTTGTCGGTGGAAATGCCAATCTCGGCACCGAGGCCGTACTCATAGCCATCGGCAAAGCGGGTCGAGGCGTTGACCATCACCGAGCTCGAATCGACCTCGCGCAGGAAGCGGCGCGCCCTGGTCACGTTCTCGGTGACGATGGCGTCGGTGTGCTGCGAGCCGTAGCGGGTGATGTGACCGATGGCCTCATCGAGTCCGTCGACGATGCGCACCGAGAGGATGGCATCGAGGTATTCGGTGTGCCAGTCTTCCTCGGTGGCGGTCTTCATCGCGGGCACGATCGCGCGCGCGGCGTCATCCCCGCGCAGCTCGATCTGTTTGTCGGCGTAGATTTTGCACAGCGCCGGCAGGATCTTCGGCGCGAACGCGCGCGCGACCAGCAGCGTCTCCATCGTGTTGCAGGTGCCCAGGCGCTGGGTCTTGGCGTTGTCGGCGACGCGGATCGCCTTGTCGAAGTCGGCCTCGTCATCGATGTAGACATGGCAGACACCGTGCAGGTGCTTGATCATCGGGATGCGCGACTCGCGCATCAGGCGCTCGATCAGGCCCTTGCCGCCGCGCGGCACGATGACGTCGACGTAATCCTGCATCGTGATCAGTTCGCCCACCGCGGCACGGTCGGCTGTGGCGATGACCTGCACCGCGTCCTGCGGCAGGCCCGCCGCCTTGAGCCCCGCCTGCACGCAGGCGGCGATGGCCTGGTTCGAATGCAGCGCCTCCGAACCGCCGCGCAGGATCGCGGCGTTGCCGGATTTCAGGCACAGGCCGGCGGCATCGGCCGTCACGTTGGGGCGGGATTCGTAGATGATGCCGATCACGCCCAGCGGCACGCGCATCTGGCCGACCTGGATGCCGGAAGGACGGTATTTCAGTCCGCTGATTTCGCCGATCGGATCGGGCAGCGCGGCGATCTGGCGCAGGCCGTCGGCCATGGTCGCGATGGTTTTCGGTTTCAGGGTCAGGCGGTCAATCGCGGCAGCGTCGAGCCCCTTGGGCTGCGCGGCTTCGAGGTCGCGTGCGTTCTCGCGTTGCAGGGTGGCGGCGGCGTCCTCGATGGCCGCAGCCATCGCCGTCAGGGCCGCGTTTTTCGCGCGTGTGTCGGCCACCGCCATCGCGCGTGAAGCGGCGCGCGCGGCCTTGCCGACACTGGTCATGTAGGTCTGGACATCCATGCTGTGGATTCTAGCAGGCCGCGCCTGCGTCACCGCCGCCGGAGCCTGCCTGCCGCGGCTGCGGGGTTCAGAGGCGCGCGGCGGTCAGAACAGCGCGGGATGGGTGGCGAAAGCGGCGGCCGAGGTGCGCCGCTGCGGCTGGGCTTTCATCGTGCCCGGATTGTTGCGGGCAAAGCGCAGCGCGAGCTGCAGCAGCTCGTCCCAGACGTCGCCGCGCACCAGGCCCTTGGCCATGCGGTCGATCAGCGCCGCATGGCGCAGCGCTTCGGTGACCTGGGCCAGGGAGAAGCGGCGCAGGTTGGACTGCATTGCGTTCTGGTGCGAGGGGCCCCAGATGCGCGCCTCGCGCATCATCATCGACAACGGCTTGCCGGCGTTGACGCCGGCGATGATCTTGCCGATGCCACGGATCTCCTCGGACAGCGACCACAGCACCAGCGGCGCCGCAGTGCCTTCGCCCTGCAGGCCGTCGAGCACGCGGGCCAGGCGCAGCGGATCGCCCTCGAGCATGATCTCGCCCAGGTTGAAGACGTCGTAGCGCGCGACATCCAGCACCGCCTCGCGCACCTGGTCGAAGGCGATCGCGCCCTTCGGAAACAGCAGCGCGAGTTTCTGCACTTCCTGGTAGGCGGCGAGCAGGTTGCCCTCGACGCGGTCGGCGATGAAGTCCAGCGTTGCGGTATCGGCGTCCTGTTCCTGGGCTGCGAGGCGCGCGGCGATCCACTGCGGCAGCGCCTTGCGGGTGACGGGTTTCGCCTCGACCGCGACGCCGGCGCGTTCGAGGGCCTCGAACCAGGCCGCCTTCTGGCCGCGCCAGTCGAGGTCGGGCACGTAGACCAGGGTCACGGTGTCCGGCGGCAGTGACTTGCAGTAGGCCTGCAGTGCCTCGCCACCCTCCTTGCCGGGCTTGCCGCTGGGGATGCGCAGTTCAAGCAGTTTTTTCGAGGCGAACAGCGACTGCGAGCTGCCAGCCAGCGCAAGGTGGCTCCATTTGAAGCCGGAATCGGCGGTGAGCACCTCGCGCTCGCTGTAGCCTTCGGCGCGTGCGCGGGTGCGGATGCGATCACCGGCCTCGAGGGCGAGCAGCGTTTCGCTGCCGAACACGGTATAGAGCGGTTGCAGATCCCGCTTCAGGTGCGCGGCGAGTTGTTCGGAAGGCAGGCGCATGGATTGCTGCGCATGCTAACCGAAATCATCCCGTGTGACGATGGTCCGGCGCGCCCGGATGGCGGGATTCAGGGGACGGAATTCAGGCGGCGGGATTCAGGCGCGCGGCCTGCAGCCGGCGCAGCAGCTGCTGCACGGCATCGGCCTGCATGTCGCGGAAGAGCAAGGCCTCTTCCGATTCCTTGGACAGGGTTTCATTGTCGTTGAAGGAGAAATCGCGGTTGAGCACGATTTCTGCTGCAGGGGCGACTTCGACGCCCTTGCGGTCGATCAGCCGGTAGGCGACCCGGTAGCGCAGCTGGTATTCGCGCACGCGGCCGGTGCCGGATAGCGACAGGATGTTTTTCTCGCGCAGTTCAGTCACCAGCACCAGCGTCGCGGCCGCGTCCTTCTGCGCGCCGACCAGGCGGGTGGTACTGCCGAAAGTGACGGCGCGCTTGAATTGATTGGCGAACTGTGAGGTTGGCGCTGCCTGCACGAACAGGGTGTCGAAGGGCAGGGTCGCGGTGCCGCGCAGCTGGAAACCGCAGCCGCCGAGCAGCAGGACAAGCAGCACGAGGACGGAGGACAGTGTTTTGTGCGGCAATTTCATCAGTTCAGATCACGACGTTGACCAGGCGTCCCGGCACGATAACAATTTTTTTCGCCGGCTGCCCGGCCATGAATTTCTGCACCTCCGGATGGGCCAGCACGGCGGCCTCGATGGCCGCCTTGCCGGCCTCGCGGGGCACGCGCACGTCGCCGCGCTTCTTGCCGTTGACCTGCACCACCAGCTCGGTTTCGGCCTCGACCAGCGCGGCAGCCTCGGGTTCCGGCCAGGGGGCGTCGAGGATGTCGCTGCCGTAGCCGAGGTCTGTCCACAGCCGGTGACAGATGTGCGGGGTGATCGGCGAGAGCAGGCGCAGCAGCATTGAAGTGCCTTCGTGCAGCACCGCGCAGGCCGCGTCATCACTGCCGCCCTTGAGCACGCTTTCGAGGGTGTTCAGCATTTTCATCGCGGCCGAGGCCACGGTGTTGAACTGGTGACGGCCGAGGTCGTAGTTGGCCTGCTTGAGCACCGCATGCAATTCGCGTCGCGCGCCGGCCAGTGGCGCCGGCAACGCGGAGGGTAGCGCGGTCCGGCCGCGCTGCGCGGCCTCATAACCCAGCGCCCAAACCCGGCGCAGGAAACGCGCCGCACCTTCGACGCTGGCGTCCGACCACTCCAGCGTCTGCTCGGGCGGCGCGGTGAACATCATGTAGAAGCGCGCGATGTCGGCGCCGTAGGTCTCGATCAGCGCCTGCGGATCAACGCCATTGTTCTTGGACTTCGACATCGTGCCGATGCCGCCGGATTCCACCGGCTGGCCGTCGGCGCGCAGCACCGCGCCTGTACGGTTGCCCTGGGCATCGACGCTGACCTCGACATCAGCCGGGTTGTAATACGTGATGCGGCCCGCAACGGGTTTGCGGAAAAAGATTTCGTTCAACACCATGCCCTGGGTCAGCAGATTGTTGAACGGCTCATCGAGTTTGACCAGGCCGAGGTCGCGCATCGCCTTGCTCCAGAAGCGTGAGTAGAGCAGGTGCAGAATGGCGTGTTCGATGCCGCCGATGTACTGGTCGGCGGGCAGCCAGTAGTTGACGCGCGCGTCAACCATGGCGCTCTTGTTGTCGGCGCAGGCATAGCGCAGGTAATACCAGGACGAATCGACGAAGGTGTCCATGGTGTCGGTTTCGCGCTTCGCCGGCTGGCCGCATTTCGGGCAACTGCAGTTGACGAAGTCGGCCCGCTTGTTCAGCGGGTTGCCGCTGCCGTCCGGCACGCAGTCCTCGGGCAGCACCACCGGCAGCTGGTCATCGGGGACGGGCACGTCACCGCAGGCGGCGCAGTGGATGATCGGGATCGGGCAGCCCCAGTAGCGCTGGCGTGAAACCCCCCAGTCGCGCAGGCGGTAGAGCACCTGTTTTTCGCCGAGGTTTTTCGCGGCGAGGTCGGCGGCGATGGCGTCTACGGCAGCCTCATAAGGCAAGCCATTGTATTTTTGTGAGTTTACGCAGACTCCCATACCTTTGTTTGCGTACCAGTCTTGCCATCTCTCGGTAGTGAAAGGGAAAAGTCCGCTACCGATACCACCTCCATGCCTGTCGCCATAACCAAAACCGTCACCACGACCTGCATGGGTGGTATTTGAAATCTCAATGACTTGTTTGATAGGTAGTCCATACTGCCTTGCAAACTCAAAATCTCGCTCGTCATGCGCCGGCACCGCCATCACCGCGCCTTCGCCATAGCCCATCAGCACGTAGTTGCCGACCCAGACCTCGATTTTTTCGCCGCTCAGCGGATGCTCGACAAAGATGCCGGTCGGCACGCCCTTTTTTTCCATCGTCGCGAGATCCGCTTCCATCACCGGGGTGTGCTTGCACTCGCCAATGAAGGCCGCGACTTGCGGATTGTCGCGCGCCGCACGCTGCGCCAGCGGATGTTCGGCGGCGACGGCGACGAAGGTGACGCCCATGATGGTGTCGGCGCGGGTGGTGAACACCCACAGCTTTTCCGGCCTGCCGTCAAGGGTGTACGGAAAGGCAAAGCGCACACCGTGGCTCTTGCCGATCCAGTTTGCCTGCATCGCCTTCACCCGCTCAGGCCAGCCGGGCAGGGTGTCGAGCGCCGCCAGCAGTTCGTCGGCGTATTTCGTGATGGCAAGGTAATAGCCGGGGATCTCGCGTTTTTCCACTGTGGCGCCGGTGCGCCAGCCCTTGCCGTCGATGACCTGCTCGTTGGCGAGCACGGTCTGGTCGACC
>JAJTHX010000076.1 GCA_021300125.1 Betaproteobacteria bacterium
ATGGTGCCGTCCATGCAGTAGTAGTCCGGCGACAGCCGGCCGACGGCTGGAAAGGCGGCCTTGCGCCCGGCCCAGAAGCGCAGGCGTTCGCTTTCATCCTTCGATACGCGGACCAGGTGCGCGCCGCTGTCGGCCATGATTTTCTCGATGCGCGCGATTTCCTCGGCCACCTCTTCGCGTGTGCCGTCGGATTCGCAGAGCAGGATGCCGGCAGCGTCAGTCGGATAGCCGGCGTTGACGAAGGGCTCCACTGCGAGCGTTGCCGGCTGGTCCATCATTTCCATGCCGGCGGGGATGATGCCGGCGGCAATCACGTTGGCCACCGCCTGGCCTGCGCGCGCGACATCATCAAAGGCGGCAAGCACCACCTGCGCGCATTCCGGGCGCGGCAGCAGCTTGACCGTGATTTCGGTGACCACGCCGAGCAGCCCCTCGGAGCCGGCCATCAGCGCGAGCAGGTCGTAGCCTGCGCCATCCAGCCCGCCGCTGCCGAGCTCGACGATTTCGCCTTCGATCGTGGCGACGCGGATTTTCAGGATGTTGTGCACGGTGAGGCCGTACTTCAGGCAATGCACGCCGCCGGAATTCTCGGCGACATTGCCGCCGATCGAACAGGCGATCTGGCTCGAGGGATCCGGCGCGTAATACAGGCCGTGGGGTGCGGCCGCTTCCGAGATCGCCACATTGCGCACGCCGGGCTGCACCCGCGCGGTGCGCGAGGCCGGGTCAATGGCGATGATCTTCATCAATTTGGCCAGTGAGAGCAGCACGCCGTTGCCCAGCGGCAGGGCCCCGCCGGACAGCCCGGTACCGGCGCCGCGCGCGGTGACCGGCACCCGCAGCTGGTGACAGGCCTCGAGAATTGCGCAGACGTGCTCCTCGTTTTCGGGCAGGGCCACCACCATCGGCACCTGGCGGTAGGCGGAGAGCCCGTCGCATTCGTACGGCGTCACGTCCTCCCGCTCAAACAGCACGTTCTGCGCCGGCATGAAGGCGCGCAGCGCGGCGCAGACTGCGCTCTGGCGCTCAAGGTCAACCGGCATTCTCTGCACGGGGGCGTTCATGGCTGGATTCTATAGCAGTGACCGCATCGCCGCCCCGGCCATGCGGAGCGGCCTGATCAGGCCAAAATCGCGGCGTTTTGTGCGAAACTCCGGTTCCTCAGCGCTGAATCCTGCGCCTCGGCTGCCGGAACGTTGTTCCGGACTGCGCCGTCCGGCTGATCTTGCGCATGTCATTGAACTGTGACCGAAACCGAGAGATTTCCCATGACTGCTTCCACCCCACGCCGCGGCCCGCTGTCACGCTTCCGTGTAATCGATCTGACCCGTGTGCGTTCCGGCCCGACCGCCGTGCGCCAGCTCGCTGACTGGGGCGCCGACGTGATCAAGATCGAGACTCCGCCGGGGCTCAACCTGTCCGATGGCTGGGGCGGCAAACGCACCGGCGCTGACTTCCAGAACCTGCACCGCAATAAGCGCGGCTTCACGCTCAACCTGAAGGATCCGGATGGCCTGAAGATTTTCATGAAGCTCGCCGAGAAGTCCGATGTGGTGGCCGAGAACTACCGCCCCGACGTGAAGTTCCGTCTCGGTATCGATTATGAATCGCTGAAAAAGGTCAACAAGAAGATCATCCTCGCCAGCATCTCCGGCTTCGGCCAGAGCGGCCCCTACGCCAAGCGTCCCGGTTTCGACCAGGTCACCCAGGGCATGGGCGGGCTGATGGCGATTACCGGCGAGCCGGGTCGCGGCCCGATGCGTGCCGGCTGTGCCGTATCGGATTCCGCCGCGGGCCTGTACTGCGCGCTGGGCATCATGACCGCGCTGCTTGAACGCGAGGAATCGGGCGAAGGCCAGTGGATCGAGGTGTCGCTGCTCAACGCGATGATTGCGCTGCTCGACTTCCAGGCCGCCCGCTGGACCGTGGAGCATGAAGTGCCCGAGCAGGCCGGCAACGACCACCCGACCTCGATTCCCACCGGCGTGTTCCAGACCAGCGACGGCTACATGAACATTGCCGCCGGCGACAACGAGATGTTCTCGCGGCTGTGCAAGGCGCTGGGCGCCGAGGGCCTCAACGAGAAGCCCGAATACAAGGACCGTGCGACGCGCTCGAAGAACCGCGCCGCGCTGAACCAGGAGCTGCAGGCGCTGATGATCCAGAAGGACAAGGCCTACTGGACCGCGCGCTTCGAGGAATGCGGTGTGGCCGGCGGCCCCATCTACAAGATGAATGAGGTCTTTGCCGATCCGCAGGTTCAGTACAACCAGATGGCGGCGCCGCTGCACATCCCCGGCGTCGGCGACGTTGCCGTGATCAACCAGCCGTTCCGCCTGTCGCGCACCCCGCACGAAATCCGCAGCGCGACCCCGGACTGCGGCCAGCACACCGACGAGATCCTGCGCGAACTGGGCTACCGGGACGGCGAAATCGCCGACCTGCACAAGCGCAACGTCGTCTGAGGCTGCTCTCCCGGCCGTCATGATCCGCGTCGTCAGTGAGGACGCGCCCCTCGGCGCCCTGGTGTTCACCACGGTGATCCCGGTGCGCTGGGGCGACATGGACGCCGAGGGCCACGTCAACAACACCGGGTTTTTCCGCTTCATGGAGGAAACCCGCATGCGATGGGTGTCCGGACTGGGCATTCCGACAGTGCCGCCGCATCCGGTGATCGTGCTGCTCAACGCCGCCTGCCATTACCACCGCCCGCTCGACTATCCGGCGAGTGTCGAGGTCTCGCTGCATGCCGGCAGGGTCGGGCGCAGCAGCGTGCAGACCCATTACCGGCTGCGCCATGTCGAGGCCGATGCGCTGTGCGCCGAGGGTTACGCGACGCTGGTCTGGTACGACATCACCGAGCAGAAATCGGTGCCGCTGCCGGACCGGCTGCGCAATCTGCTGGGCGCGGCATGAGCGTGCCGCTGGGCCCCGGGCTGCAGGGGCTGTTCCGCCGCTTCGGCAAGGCCTTCGATGCCGCCGATGTCGAGGGCATCCTCGCTTGGGTCACACCGGAGGTCCGCTGGATCATGGCGCGCGGCCCCGATGCGCCGCATGGCCGCATCGTCGAGAGCCGCGAGGCGCTGCGTGCGGCGCTGGCCGAACGCGCGCAGGAACTCGACGGCGTGCGCTTTTCCGATGCCCAGGTGTTCGCCGCCGGTGAATTTGTCGTCGGCACCTTCCGCATGACCGCCATACGCCGCAGCGATGGCGCTGCAGTCGACCTTCGCGGCTGCGACATCGACACGGTACGCGAAGGCCTGATCGCCTCCAAGGACAGTTACTGGAAGCAGGTCACCGCGGGCTGAGTCAGAGTTCGATCGCCGACAGGTCGAGCCTGCCGCCCTTCACCGGCGGGCACCAGAAATAGGCGCCGCTCAGCGGCCGGGTGAACTGGAACAGCGCGTCGCTGGTGCCGTCCTCGACGCCGAGCATGCGCCGCAGCTGCGCCTCAAAGGCATCGAGGGAGCGGCCGAAGGCGGTGAACACCAGACCGCAGCGCTGGCCCTCGGTCCACGGCATC
>JAJTHX010000285.1 GCA_021300125.1 Betaproteobacteria bacterium
ACGGCAGCTGACATTGAATCGCTGATCGCGCTTGCGCAGCAGACCGTGTACAGCCGCTTCGGCATCGAGCTTGAGCGCGAGGTACGCGTGATCGGGGAGACGGCATGAGTGGCGCCCCTCGCAACTACGGCAAGGTTGCGGTGCTGTTCGGCGGCCGCAGCGCGGAGCGCGAGATTTCGCTGATGAGCGGCGCCAATGTGCTGAAGGCCTTGCAGCAAGCCGGGATCGACGCGCACGCTTTCGACCCCGCCCAGCGCAGCGTGTTCGAGCTCGAGCGGGACGGTTTCGAGCGCGTGTTCATCGCGCTGCACGGGCGTTACGGCGAGGACGGTACGGTGCAGGGTGCGCTGGAACTGATGGGTATCCCTTATACCGGCAGCGGGGTGATGGCCTCGGCGCTGGCGATGGACAAGGTGCGCACCAAGATGGTCTGGGCCGCGGCGGGGATTCCGACGCCGCGCTACGAGGTCGTCACCGCAGGCAGCGACTGGGCCGGGGTGGCAAGGCGCCTCGGCCTGCCGCTGATCGTGAAGCCGGCACGCGACGGCTCAAGTATCGGCTTGACCAAGGTGGCAAGGGTCGAGGATCTGGCGGCGGCTTTCGAACTGGCGGCCAGGCAGGACGCCTTCGTGATGGCCGAGGAATTCATTGCCGGCGAAGAATATACCGCCGGCTTTCTCGGCGACAGCGCACTACCGCTGATCCGCATCGAGGCGCCGCAGGGCAACTACAATTACCAGAACAAGTATTTCAGCGATGACACCAAATACCACTGCCCCTGTGGCCTGCCGCAGGCCGAGGAATCGCGCATCCGCGGCCTGGTGATGCAGGGTGCGCAGGCCCTGGGCTGCGCCGGCTGGGGACGCTCCGACCTGATCCGCCGCGCCGACGGCAGCGTGCATTTCCTCGAGATGAACACTTCGCCGGGCATGACCGGCCACAGCCTGGTGCCGATGGCCGCGCGCGAAGCCGGACTTTCATTCACGCAGCTCGTGCTGCGCATCCTGGAGCTGGCCCATGTGGGATAAGCCGGCAGTGCTCAACCGGGTTTCCGACCTGCTGATGCTGGCGGCGCTGTGCGGCGTGCTCTACGGCCTTGCCGCGTGGGCAATGCGCCTGCCGGTTTTTTCCATCACCGCGGTGCGCATTGCCACGCCGCTGGTGCATGTCACACCCGAGCAGGTGCAGGCGATCGTCCAGCGGGAGATCCGCGGCACGCTGTTCACGCTGCAGCCGGCCGGCACGCGCGCCGCGTTCGAGAAGCTGCCGTGGGTGCGCAATGCCGACGTGCGCCGGCAATGGCCGGGCACGATCGAAGTACGGCTGCACGAGCATCTGCCTTTCGCGCGCTGGGGCAAGACGGCGCTGGTCAACGTGCATGGCGAGGTGTTTGTGGCTGCATACGACGGCGAGCTGCCGGTGTTCAACGGACCCTCGGGCACCGCGAAGGAAATCACCATCCAGTACCGCCATTTCCGCGCCAGCCTGGAGCCGATCGGCCGCCATCCCGGGGAGGTCAGCATGACACCGCGGCGCGCCTGGCAACTGCAGCTGGATGACGGCATGACGCTCGATCTCGGGCGCGACAACGTCGAGGAACGGCTGCGCCGCTTCGTCGAGCTTTACCCGCGAACCATTGCCCGCATGACGCGGCCGGTGGATCGCGTGGACCTGCGTTACGCCAACGGCTTCGCCGCCCGTGTGCCCGGATTGCCGCCGGTCACCGATGCGAAGGCGAAGCGCGGGGTCTAGGACAACGGAAACGGGAACCGTGAACTCATGAGCAAGAACAGGGACAGCAAGAAACTGGTGGTCGGCCTTGACATCGGCACATCGAAGATCGTGGCCATCGTCGCCGAACTCAAGCCGGAAGGCGGCTACGAGATCATCGGCATGGGAAGCCACCCCTCCCGAGGCCTGAAAAAGGGGGTCGTGGTCAACATCGAAACCACGGTCAATGCGATCCAGCGCGCGCTCGAGGAAGCCGAGCTGATGGCCGACTGCAAGATCCGCGAGGTCTACACCGGCATTGCCGGCAACCATATCAAGAGCTTCAACTCGCAGGGCATGGTCGCGATCAAGGATCGCGAGGTATCGCAGATGGACATCGACCGCGTGATTGAGACTGCGAAGGCGGTGCAGATCCCCAACGACCAGCAGATTCTGCATGTACTGAACCAGGAATTCATTATCGATGGCCAGGAGGACGTGCGCGAGCCGCTGGGCATGTCGGGTGTGCGTCTCGAGGTCAAGGTGCACATCGTCACCGGTGCGGTGTCGTCTGCGCAGAACATCGTCAAGTGCGTGCGCCGCTGCGGGCTCGAGGTCAACGACCTGATCCTGCAGCCGCTGGCCTCGTCCGATGCCGTGCTCTCCGAGGACGAGCGCGAACTCGGCGTATGCCTGGTCGACATCGGCGGCGGCACCACCGACATGGCGGTGTTCACCAACGGCGCGATCCGGCATACCGCGGTGATCCCGATCGCCGGCGACCAGATCACCAACGACATCGCAATGGCGCTGCGCACGCCGACCAAGGACGCCGAGGACATCAAGCAGCGTTTCGGCTGTGCGCTATCGCAGCTCGCCGATCCCCAGGAAATGGTGGATGTGCCCGGGGTCGGAGACCGCAGTACACGGCAACTCTCGCGCAAGACGCTGGCCGAGGTGATCGAGCCGCGGGTCGAGGAGCTGTACTCGCTGGTGCAGGCTGAACTGCGGCGCAGCGGCTACGAGGAATTGCTGTCCTCGGGCGTGGTGCTCACCGGTGGCTCCAGCGGAATGCAGGGCATGATCGAGCTGGGCGAGGAGATTTTCCACATGCCGGTGCGCATCGGCATGCCGCAGTATGGCGGGGCCCTAGCCGAGGTGGTGCGCAATCCGCGCTATGCCACCTGTCTCGGGCTGCTCATCGCCGGAGCGGACGAGTTCAGGCAGCGCGATGTCGCGCGCCAGCACATCGGCAGCCTGCAGCAGGTGGTTGAGCGTATGAAAAGCTGGTTCAAGGGAAATTTCTGAACATGGGCACGCCACAAGGATTTGTCTTTTGCAGGACTTTACGGGTAGCGGTTGCGGTGATTTTCAACATGATCTTTGCTTGCGGAAAAAGGAGACTCAAATGATCGAACTGATTGATGCACAGACGCAGGAAGCGGTAATCAAGGTGATCGGCGTCGGGGGCTGTGGCGGCAACGCCGTGGACCACATGATCGTCCAGGGTGTGCAGGGCGTGGAATTCATCTGCGCCAACACCGATGCCCAGGCCTTGAAGCGCAATCAGGCCAAGACCCAGCTGCAGCTCGGCACCGCGATCACCAAGGGTCTGGGCGCGGGCGCCAATCCCGAAATTGGACGCCAGGCGGCGATGGAAGACCGCGAGCGGATCGCCGAGCTGATTTCCGGCGCGGACATGCTGTTCCTCACCGCAGGCATGGGTGGCGGCACCGGCACCGGTGCTGCACCGGTCGTGGCCGAGGTGGCCAAGGAACTCGGCATCCTCACCGTGGCCGTAGTGACCAAACCTTTTGCCTTCGAGGGCAAGCGGCAGAAACTGGCGCAGGAGGGGCTGGATGCGCTGGCTCAGCATGTCGATTCACTGATCGTGATCCCCAACGACAAGCTGATGCAGGTACTCGGCAACTCCGTCACGCTGGACGAGGCCTTCAAGGCCGCCAACGACGTACTGCACGGCGCGGTCGCCGGCATCGCCGAAATCATCAACTGCCCGGGCATGATCAACGTCGACTTCGCCGACGTGCGCACCGTGATGGGTGAAATGGGCATGGCGATGATGGGCTCAGCCAAGGCTTCCGGCCCGGGCCGCGCGCGCGAAGCGGCCGAGCAGGCGGTGGCCTGCCCGCTGCTGGAGGACATCAACATTTCCGACGCCCGCGGCATTCTGGTCAACATTTCCGCGAGCAAGGGTACCTTCCAGCTCCAGGAAATGTACGACGTGATGGAAACCATCAAGGCGTTCGCTGCGGAATCGGCGACCGTGATCGTCGGCACCGTGTACGACGAAAGCCTCGATGACGACCTGCGCGTCACCATCGTTGCCACCGGGCTGGGCAAGCCGCTGGCGCGCCAGCAGCCCAAGCCGATGATCGTGGTGTCGCAGAAAACCGGCACGGATAACATGGCGGTGGCCGCCGATGTGGATTATGGCGCGCTGGATCAGCCTGCCGTGATCCGCCGCCGTAACCGCGATGCCACGATTGAGGCGATGCGCCAGTCCGGGGTGGAAATGCTCGACATTCCGGCGTTTCTGCGCAAGCAGGCCGATTGAGGCAGGGCTCCGCCGGACGGCGGAACCCTCTTCGCGGAGGCGGGTCCAAACGTGCCGGTTTCGTGCTGCGCTGCGACAGCGTGTTATCATAAACGCTTGATTTGACACGTGGCATGCTCCGCGGCCCGAACTGTTTCGGCTGCCAGAATCCAGCACAACATCAGCCTTGATCCAGCAACGCACACTGAAAAACATGGTTCGTGCCACCGGCGTGGGCCTGCACACGGGTGAGAAGGTCCACCTGACGCTACGCCCTGCGCAGCCGGATACCGGCATCGTGTTCCGCCGCATCGACCTCGAACCGCCTGTGGAAATCAAGGCAGATCCCTATGCGGTTCACGACACCCGGCTGTCGTCCTGCCTGGAAAAAGACGGCGTGCGCGTGCAGACAGTGGAACACCTGATGTCCGCGCTGGCCGGGCTGGGCGTTGACAACCTGCATGTGGATGTCACCGCCGCCGAGGTGCCGATCATGGACGGCAGCGCCGGTCCCTTCGTCTTCCTGCTGCAGTCGGCCGGCATCGAGGAGCAGGCTGCGCCCAAGCGCTTCATCCGCATCCTTCAGCCTGTCGAGGTGCGCGACGGAGACAAGTGGGTGCGCTTCGAGCCCTACAACGGTTTCAGGCTCGAGCTCGCCATCGACTACGCACACCCGGTGTTCGACGCCAGTGCGCAGAAAGTGGTGGTTGATTTCTCGACCACTTCGTATGTCAAGGAAGTGGCGCGCGCGCGTACCTTCGGCTTCATGCAGGATGTAGAGAGCATGCGCGCACAGGGCCTCGCGCTCGGCGGCAGCCTCGACAATGCGATCGTGATGGACGAATACCGCGTGCTCAACAGCGACGGCCTGCGTTATGACAACGAATTCGTCAAGCACAAGGTGCTTGACGCCATCGGCGATCTCTACCTGCTTGGTCATCCGCTGATCGGCGCCTTCAGCGGCCACAAGTCCGGCCACGCCATGAACAACCGGCTGTTGCGTGCCCTGCTGGAACGGCAGGAGGCCTGGGAGTTCGTCAGCTTCGACCGCGCCGAGGACGCGCCGGTTTTTCTGGCCTGGCAGCCCCAGGCCGCCTGAGCGGGTTTCGCGGCGCCTCCAGTCATGCTGGCGATCCGCGTTTTCGGGCTGATCCTGCTGCTCGCCATCGGCGTTTGCCTGGCGATGTATGTCTGGACCCGTGAGCGCAAATACCTGAATCTGGCCTGGCGGCTGTTCTGGGGAGGTCTCGCCCTGGGACTGGTGGTGGCGGCAATCTACGCCGGCGAACGCCTGCTGCTGGTGCTCTGAAGCCCGGTTTCAGCCTTTGCCGCGTCGGCGCGCGGCGAAGCGGGCCAGTGCAGCCTGCAGGTCGGGATCCCGCACTTGCGCCGCAAGCTTTGTGAAATCCTCAATTAAATCAATGGGTAATTGATTTTTTTGAGAGCTGGCTGGCGGCTGCGGAGGCGTGCTTTTGACTTGAACTTGCACCTGAATTCCATTAACCTGCGCGCTCTGTTTTTGCAGGTTCTTGAGCAGGCGCGGCAGGCTTTGCCGTAACTTTGCCGCCACTGCACTATTGTCTGCCGCCACCACCAGTGTTCCGTTCCGGTCAGCGACAACCCGGGTCGTTGCCAGCAATTCGGTGGGCGCGCAGGCTGCATAAAGCCGTTGCAGCGCAGCGATGCGCTGCATCGCCTGACCCAGAGGCAGGAGTCCCGGCGTGTTGCCGATCAGGGCTTGCAGTCGACGTGCGGTCATGGCGAACAAGGGAAGAAGACCATGAATATTATTCTGGTTTCCGAGAAGCTGGCGAAGGCGCGAACGATTACCCTGGGCTGGCCCCATTTTGCGGCTGCATCCGTGCTGCTTTTCGGCTTCACGGTCACGCTGGCCGCGCTGATGAATTACGGTATCCTGCGTTTTGCCGGCGAACTGAATATCCCCTATCTGCGCGACGCCTTGGTGTCGATCCAGCGCCAGCAGCACGAGAAGACCCAGTCCTACCTCCAGGACAACCTGAACGCGATGGCTGTGCGGCTCGGCCAGATGCAGGCTCAGCTGCTGCGATTGGATACCCTCGGCGAGCGGCTGGCCAAGCTGGCCGGTTTCAAACCCCAGGATCTGATGTTCGACGAGATCCCTGGCAGGGGTGGCGCCCCCTCATCGGTGCCGAGCCAGAACCTGTCTCTGGGTGACTTCACTCAGCAGCTCGACAAGCTGACCAAGCAGCTGGAAGACCGCGGCGACAAGCTGGGCCTGCTTGAATCCATGTTCACACAGGAAAGCGCGCGCAAGAAGCTGATTCCGACCAAACTGCCGGTCGAGGGCGGATGGTATTCGTCGAATTTCGGCTGGCGCATCGATCCGTTCACTGGCCAGCGCGCCTTTCACGAGGGCATCGACTTCATGGCCGAGGAGGGCACGCCGATCCTCGCCGCGGCTGCAGGGGTGGTCGTCTTCGCCGAGTTTCACCCTCAATATGGTAATATGATCGAGATTGATCACGGCAACGATCTGATCACGCGCTATGCGCATGCGTCTAAGAAATTCGTGAAGGTCGGCGATGTCGTTCTCCGGGGTACGCGGATAGCCGATGTCGGCCGCACCGGACGGGCAACCGGCTCCCATCTGCATTTCGAGGTTCGCCAGCGCGGCACCGCACTGCACCCCGCGCGGTTTCTGCAGTTGCCCGGCTAAAGCGAGAGCGACAAGGTTTCAAGAGATTGCGAGGGGTGGGATTATCCCACCCCTTTTTTTTCGGGAAGTCCATGATTACCGGCCTATTCAGGAAAGTGTTCGGCAGCCGCAACCAGCGGCTGCTCAAGCAATACCGGCGCAGCGTTGCGGCAATCAACGCGCTGGAGCCCCAGATCGCGGCGTTGAGCGACGAACAGCTGCGTGCCAAGACCGACGTTTTCCGCGAACGCGTGCGCGCAGCGGTCGGCGACGATTCGGCACCGGCCGGCGCCGATGGCGACGCCAGGCGCGCCGAGATCGCGAAGCGCCGCCGCGATGCGCTTGATTCGCTGCTGCCCGAAGCCTTCGCGGTGGTGCGCGAGGCGAGCAAGCGCGTGCTCGGGATGCGTCATTTCGATGTACAGATGATAGGCGGCATCGCGCTGCATAACGGCAAAATTGCCGAGATGCGCACCGGCGAGGGCAAGACGCTGGTGGCGACGCTGCCCGCCTACCTCAATGCGCTTGCCGGCACCGGCGTGCATGTGGTCACCGTCAACGACTATCTGGCACAGCGAGATGCCGACTGGATGGGGCGCATTTACCGCTTCCTCGGCCTGACGGTGGGAGTCAACCTGTCGCAGATGGGGCATGAGCAGAAACAGGCCGCCTACGGCGCCGACATCACTTACGGCACCAATAACGAGTTCGGCTTCGATTACCTGCGCGACAACATGGTGTTCGAGCTGTCGGAGAAGGTACAGCGCGGACTGGCTTATGCCATTGTCGACGAGGTGGATTCGATCCTGATCGACGAGGCGCGCACGCCGCTGATCATCTCGGGTCAGGCCGAGGACACCACGGACGTCTACCAGGCGATCAATGCTGTGGCGCCGAAATTGAGCCGGCAGAAGGATGAGAAGGGCGACGGCGACTACTGGGTCGACGAAAAGGCGCATCAGGTGCTGCTCTCCGAGCAGGGCCACGAGCACGCAGAGAAGCTGCTCGCCGAGGCGGGCCTGCTGCCCGAGGGCGGCAGCCTTTATGACGCCGCCAATGTGACACTGATGCATCACCTGAATGCGGCGCTTCGCGCGCATACCCTGTTCCTGCGCGACCAGCAGTACGTGGTACAAAGCAACGAGGTGATCATCGTTGACGAGTTCACCGGCCGGCTGATGCCGGGTCGGCGCTGGTCCGACGGGTTGCACCAGGCGGTCGA
>JAJTHX010000220.1 GCA_021300125.1 Betaproteobacteria bacterium
ATGCTGGGCAGGGACACGTTCACAGCCTTCGTCTCGAAGTCGTTCTAATCCAAACAAAGCAGCAGAAGCCGGCGGCGCACCGCCGGCTTCAAACTACCGGGGGCACACATGAAACTCGTTACGGCAATCATCAAGCCGTTCAAGCTTGACGAAGTGAGGGAGGCCCTGTCCGCCATCGGCGTGACTGGCATCACCGTCACCGAGGTCAAGGGCTTCGGACGGCAAAAGGGGCATACCGAACTCTATCGCGGCGCGGAGTATGTGGTGGATTTTCTGCCGAAGATCAAGGTCGAGGCGGCGATCAAGAGCGAACTGCTCGAGCAGGTGATCGAAGCCATCGAGAAATCCGCGAACACCGGCAAGATCGGCGACGGCAAGATTTTCGTCTCCGAGCTTGAGCAGGTGATCCGCATCCGCACCGGCGAAACCGGCGCCGATGCCCTTTGATTGGAGAATGACATGAAAAAACTGATTGCAGCCCTGGCACTGTTCGGCGTCCTCGGCTTTGCCGGCGCCCCGGCAGTGGCCCAGGACAAACCGGCTGAAGCGCCTTCGGCAGCGGCTCAGGCAGCGCCCGCAGCAGCAGCCTCCGCGGCCCCTGCCGCCCCCGCTGCCACTCCTGCGCCGACCCCTGACAAGGGCGATACCGCCTGGATGATGGTCGCCACCATCCTGGTCATCATGATGACCGTTCCCGGTCTGGCCCTGTTCTACGGCGGCATGGTCAGGGCAAAGAACACGCTATCGGTGCTGATGCAGGTATATATCGTGTTCGCGATGTGTGTCGTGTTGTGGGCCATTTACGGCTACAGCGTCGCATTCACCGGCGGCAGTCCGTTCTTCGGCGGCTTCGACAAGCTGTTCCTGTCGGGTGTCAACGCCGAATCGATCGCAGCCACCTTCAGCAAGGGCGTGGTCATTCCGGAATTCGCCTTCATCGCGTTCCAGGCCACCTTTGCCGGCATCACCCCGGCACTGATCGTCGGCGCCTTCGCCGAGCGCATGAAGTTCTCGGCAGTGCTGCTGTTCGTGCTGATCTGGTTCACGTTTGCCTACCTGCCGATGGCGCACATGGTCTGGTACTGGGACGGCCCGGATGCGATCACTGACGCCGCGTCGCTGGAGAAAGTGGTTGCTGGCGCCGGTTTCCTGTGGGCCAAGGGCGCGCTCGACTTCGCCGGCGGCACCGTGGTGCACATCAATGCCGGTATCGCCGGCCTGGTGGGCGCCTACCTCGTCGGCAAGCGCGTCGGCTGGGGCAAGGAAGCCATGTCGCCGCACAACCTGACGCTGACCATGGTCGGTGCCGCGCTGCTGTGGGTGGGCTGGTTCGGCTTCAACGCCGGCTCCAACCTGGAAGCCACTGGCGTTGCCACACTGGCTGTGGTGAACACCCTGCTCGCAACCGCTGCCGCGACGATGTCGTGGATGATCTTCGAGTGGATGCTCAAGGGCAAACCGTCGATGCTCGGCGCCGCCTCGGGTTCGATCGCAGGCCTCGTCGCGATCACCCCGGCCGCGGGCTTTGTCGGCCCGATGGGCGCGCTGATCATCGGCCTCATCGCCGGCGTGGTCTGCCTGTGGGGTGTCAACAGCCTCAAGCGCATGCTCGGCGCCGATGACGCGCTGGACGTGTTCGGCGTGCACGCGGTGGGCGGCATCCTCGGTTCCATCCTCACCGGCGTATTCGTCTCGCCGGTGCTGGGTGGCACCGGTGTCTACGACTACGTGGCCAACAAGGTCGGTGACTTCGACATGGGCACCCAGCTGGTCGCCCAGTTCTGGGGGGTCGGCGTCGGCGTCCTCTGGTCAGCGGTGGTTGCGCTGATCGCCTTCAAGGTGGTCGACCTGATCATCGGGCTGCGTGTGACCGAGGAAGTCGAGCGCGAAGGCCTCGACATCAACGAGCACGGCGAGAAGGCCTACCACATGTAAGCAAGTCCTCGTCCTCCCCGAGGCCAGCGGGCGCTACGGCGCCCGCTTTTTTTTGTGCGCTCCGGGCTGAACGGGACCGCCGGGACAATCGGCTACAATCCGCGCCATGACCGTACCACGCCTCACTACCGCACTCACCGGACCGCTGCAGGAACTTGAAAGCCACATCCTCGCGTCCACCACCAAAATCGAATGCTGGCTGCGCAGCCAGTGGCAGGAGCACAGCGCCCCGTTTTACGGCTCGGTTGACCTGCGCAACGCCGGCTTCAAGCTGGCACCGGTGGACACCAACCTGTTCCCGGGTGGCTTCAACAACCTGAACCCGGATTTCCATCCGCTGTGCGTGCAGGCGGCGATGGCGGCGATTGAAAAAGCCTGTCCCGAGGCGCGCGCGATCGCGCTGGTACCTGAAAACCACACCCGCAACCAGTTCTACCTGCAGAACGTCGAAACGCTGGCGCGCATCCTGCGCCACGCCGGCGTCGAGGTGCGTATCGGCAGCCTGCTGCCCGAAATCACCACGGCCACCGACCTGCCGCTTGCCAACGGGGCCACACTCCGGCTGGAGCCGCTGATGCGGGTGGGCAACCGGGTCAGGGTCGGCGACATGGACCCCTGCGTGGTACTGCTCAACAACGACCTTTCTGCCGGAGTGCCTGCGATCCTGCAGAACCTCGAGCAGACCGTGCTGCCGCCGCTGCATGCCGGCTGGGCTACCCGTCGCAAGTCGCTGCATTTCGCCGCCTACGATGACGTCACGCGCGAATTTGCGGAACTGATCGGCATCGATCCCTGGCTGATCAATCCCTATTTCGAGCGCTGCGGCAGGATCAACTTCCGCGAACGCCAGGGCGAGGAATGCCTGGAGGGCTATGTCTCGGAAATCCTCGGCGACATCCGCAAGAAATACGCTGAATACGGTGTCAGGGAAGAGCCCTTTGTCATCGTCAAGGCCGATGCCGGCACCTATGGCATGGGCATCATGACGGTGAAGGACCCCGCCGAGGTCAAGGGCCTCAATCGCAAGCAGCGCAACAAGATGGCGGTGGTCAAGGAAGGCCTCGAGGTCAACGAGGTGAACGTGCAGGAAGGGGTCTACACCTTCGAGACGGTCGGCGACGCCATCGCCGAACCGGTGGTCTACATGATCGACCACTTCGTGGTGGGCGGCTTCTACCGGGTGCACACCGAACGCGGCAAGGACCAGAACCTGAATGCGCCGGGGATGCAGTTCGCGCCGCTGGCCTTCGCCGAACCCTGCTCCTCGCCCAACCCCGGCGACCCGGGCTGCCCGCCCAACCGCTTTTATGCCTACGGCGTAATCGCCCGCCTCGCCCTGCTCGCCGCGGCAATCGAACTGGAACGCATGGAAACGCCGGTCGCGGCATGAACATCGCCTTCATCACCGATCCGCTCGACGAGTTCAAGCTGGAGAAGGATTCGACCTACGCGATGATGCGCGAGGCGGCGCGCCGCGGCCACGAGCTGCATGTCCTGCGGCAGGACGATCTGGCCTGGCAGCGCAACGCGGTGATCGGCCGCGCTTCGCGCCTTCACCTTGCCGGCGAGGCCGGCGCCTGGTACCGCCTGGATGCCGCGGTGGACACGCCGCTCGAGCGCTTCGACGCCGTACTGATGCGCAAGGATCCGCCTTTTGACATGGAGTACGTCTACAGCACCTACCTGCTGGAGATCGCGGAAAACCGCGGCGCAAAAGTGTTCAACCGGCCGCGCGCGATCCGCGACTTCAATGAAAAAATGGCGATCGCGCGCTTTGCCCAGTTCACCGCGGCAACGCTGGTCACCCGCCGCGAAGACCTGCTGCGCGGCTTTCTCGCCGAGCATGGCGACATCATTCTCAAGCCGCTGGACGGCATGGGCGGATCGTCGGTGTTCCGCGTGCGCAACGGCGACCCCAATGTCAGCGTGATCATCGAGACCCTGACCGCGCTGGGCAGCCGCAGCATCATGGCCCAGCGCTACCTGCCCGCGATCAGCGACGGCGACAAGCGCGTGCTGGTGATCGGCGGCGAACCGGTGCCATTCTGCCTCGCCCGCATTCCGCAGCCCGGCGAAACCCGGGGCAACCTGGCCGCCGGCGGCACCGGTGTGGCACGGCCGCTGACCCCGCGCGACCGCGAGATCGGGGAAACCCTGGGCCCGCAGCTGCGCGAGGCCGGACTGCTGCTGGTCGGGCTCGACGTGATCGGTGAAAACCTTACCGAAGTCAATGTCACCAGCCCCACCTGCTTTCAGGAAATCAGCCGGCAGTCCGGTTTTGATGTTGCGGCCATGTTTTTGAATACATTGGAAAATTCGATCTAAAGCCGCAGATCGTCCAAGTATGTTGCGGGGCAACATCGGCAAGCGTAGAGTAGGGCACTTTTGTGACCGCCCGAGCCCTACATGATCGGTATCCTCATCATCAGCCACGGCACCCTTGGCGAAAGCCTGATCCACTGCGCCAGCCACATGCTCAACAAGCGCCCGCCGCGGCTGCGCCAGATCGGCGTCACCGCGCAGGATGACCCGTTGCTGCTGGTGCCGCAGGCACGCAAGATGGTGAAAGAGCTCGACGAGGGCGATGGCGTGCTGGTGCTCACTGACATGTACGGCGGCTCGCCCTCCAACATCGCGGCGAAACTGGTGATCCCGGGCAAGATCGAGGCCGTCGCCGGCGTCAACCTGCCGATGCTGATCCGTGCACTGACCTACCGCGACAAATCGCTGACCACCATGGTGACCAAGGCCATCAGCGGCGGCTGCGAGGGCGTGCTGCGCGTGCCGCCGGTGTTCACCACCATCAAGAGCGCCTGACGGCCCGCGCGGGCTGCCGGCCGAAATCATGCTGCAACAGGACATCGAGATCATCAACAAACTGGGGCTGCACGCCAGGGCCTCAGCCAAGCTGACCCAGCTCGCCGGCAATTATGCGAGCGAAATCTGGCTCAGCCGCAACGGCCGGCGCGTCAACGCCAAGAGCATCATGGGCGTGATGATGCTGGCCGCCGCCAAGGGCTCCACGATCACCATCGAAACCGACGGCGCCGACGAGGCCGAGGCAATGACCGCGCTCAAGTCGCTGATCAGCGACCGTTTCGGCGAGGGAGAGTAAGCACGGCGATGAATCCGGAGTGATCTGCGCCGGATACTGGCGGACGCCATGCGGTCCGTGGTATTAAATCAGCACTCTTCATTCCGCATCCATCATTGCCAGCATGAGCTTTACCGTCCACGGCATCGGCGTCTCCGACGGCATTGCCATCGGCCGCGCCCACCTCGTCTC
>JAJTHX010000101.1 GCA_021300125.1 Betaproteobacteria bacterium
TGCCGGTGATCCGCGACCTGATCGTGGACATGTCTCAGTTTTTCAAGCAGTACCATTCGGTCACCCCGTATGTGGTCAACGACACGCCGCGCCCCGAGACCGAGCGCCTGCAGTCGCCGGAGGACCGCGAGGAGCTCAACGGTCTCTACGAGTGCATTCTCTGCGCTTGCTGCTCGACCTCCTGCCCGTCGTTCTGGTGGAATCCGGACAAGTTCGTCGGCCCCGCGGGCCTGCTCCAGGCCTACCGCTTCATCGCCGACACCCGGGACCAGGCGACCAACGCGCGTCTGGACAACCTCGAGGATCCGTACCGGCTCTTCCGCTGCCATTCGATCATGAATTGTGTTGACGTCTGCCCGAAGGGGCTCAACCCGACCAAGGCCATCGGCAAGATCAAGGATCTGCTGGTGAAGCGGACGGTATGAGCCACCCGGCGACGGCATAGGCGCGGAGGCAGGGGACATGTCCGAACTCGACCGCATCCGCTGGCAGTGCCGGCGAGGCCTGCTCGAGCTCGACCTGATACTGAACCGTTTCCTGGAGTGCGAGGTCGAAAGCCTGCCAGAACCGGAGTTGCAAACATTCAAGGAGTTGTTGGGAGAGGCCGATACAAGACTGCTGGCCTGGGTGATGGGGCAGGAGGAGGCGCCCGCGCGCTTCGAGGCCCTGATCCGCAGGCTGCAGCTTCAGTAGGCGGTCGAGTCGCCGTCCGGTGCCTACCCGGGCGGCAAGATAAAAGCGGTTGAAAATACGGAGAATATTATGAAGGAAAAGCTCGCCACCCTGTCCTTTAGCGACGGAAGCCCTTCGGTCGATTTCCCGGTCTACAGCGGCAGCATCGGTCCTGACGTGATCGACGTCCGCAGCCTGTATGCAAAGACCGGCAAGTTCACCTATGACCCCGGCTTCATGTCCACGGCGAGCTGCCGCTCCACCATCACCTACATCGACGGTGATGCCGGCGTGCTGCTCTATCGCGGCTACCCGATCGAGCAGCTGGCCGAGAAATGCGATTTCCTCGAGGTCGCCTACCTGATCCTCAACGGCGAGCTGCCGACGCCGGCACAGAAGGCCGAATTCGACAACATCGTCACCCGCCACTCGATGGTGCACGAGCAGCTGACCCGTTTCTACAGCGGTTTCCGCCGCGATGCGCATCCGATGGCGGTGATGTGTGGCGTGGTCGGCGCACTGTCGGCCTTCTACCACGACTCGATCAACATCTATGACGAGCGCAGCCGCGAGATTTCGGCCTTCCGCCTGATCGCGAAACTGCCGACGATCACGGCGATGACCTACAAGTACAACCTGGGTCAGCCGTTCATGTATCCGAAGAATTCGCTCTCCTACACCGACAACTTCCTTTACATGATGTTCGGCACCCCGTGCGAGGAGTACAAGCCGAACCCTGTGATTTCACGCGCGATTGACCGAATCCTGATCCTGCACGCCGACCACGAGCAGAACGCCTCGACCTCGACGGTGCGCCTGGCCGGCTCCACCGGCGCGAATCCCTTCGCCTGCATCTCCGCCGGCATCGCCAGCCTGTGGGGCCCGGCGCACGGCGGCGCCAACGAGGCGGTGCTGAAGATGCTCGACGAGATCGGCGACGTGAAGAACATCCCGAACTTCATCAAGCGCGTCAAGGACAAGGACGGCCACGCCATGCTCATGGGCTTCGGCCACCGTGTCTACAAGAACTACGATCCGCGCGCCAAGCTGATCCAGAAGACCTGCCACGAGGTGCTGGAAGAGCTCGACATGAAGGACAACAAGCTGATCAAGCTGGCGATGGAGCTGGAAAAGATCGCCCTCAGCGATGACTACTTCATCAAGCGCAAGCTGTACCCGAACGTCGACTTCTACTCGGGTATCGTGCAGAAGGCGCTCGGTATCCCGACGTCGATGTTCACCTGCATCTTCGCGCTTGCGCGCACCGTCGGCTGGATCGCGCAGTGGAAAGAGCTGATCTCCGACCCCGAGCAGAAGCTGAGCCGTCCGCGGCAGCTGTTCTCCGGAGCGACGCAGCGCGATTTCGTGCCGATGTCCAAACGCAAGTAAAGCCCTGACGGCGCCCCGCCGAGAGCGGGGCTTTTTTTCATCCGAGGTGCTCGCATCATGCTCAAGCAATCCCGTTCGACCTCCCTGCTGTTCGGCTCCAATGCGCCGTTCGTGGAAGGTCTTTATGAACAATATCTGAAGGATCCGCTGTCGGTGGAGCCGCGCTGGCGCGGCTACTTCGACGAGCTGCAGCGCCTCGACGACGGCCCGGCCGACGTCAACCACTCCGAAGTGCAGGAGTATTTCGCACAGCTCGCCAAGACCCGGCGCGGCGGCGGCAGCGAGGCGGTGCAGCGCAACTTGCAGAAGCAGTTTGCGGTGTTACAGCTGATCTCCGCCTACCGCTTCCAGGGACTGCGCATCGCCGACATCGATCCGCTGCAGCGGCAGGAGAAGCCGGCGATCGCCGAGCTGGACCCGGCTTTCTACGGTCTGGGCGAGCAGGACATGGACACCGTGTTCGAGACCGGTACCCTGCATGGCCCGGCCAAGGCGACGCTGCGCGAGATCCTCGCCGCGTTGCGCGAAACCTACTGCCGCACCATCGGTGCCGAGTACATGTACATCTCCGACATTCCGCAGAAGCGCTGGATGTCGGAAAAGCTCGAGCCCACCCGCGGCCGTCCCAACTACGATGCCGCCTGCAAGAAGCACCTGCTTGACCGGCTGACCGCGGCCGAGACTCTGGAGAAATACCTCAATGCCAAGTATGTCGGCCAGACCCGGTTCTCGCTGGAAGGCGGAGACGGCCTGATCCCGATGCTGGACCACCTGCTGCAGAAGGCCGGCGGCGCCGGCGTGCAGGAGCTGGTGATCGGCATGGCCCACCGCGGCCGCCTCAACGTACTGGTCAATACGCTGGGCAAGATGCCGAAGGACCTGTTCTCGTCCTTCGAGGGCAAGCAGCAGGCTGACGTATTGGCGGGTGACGTCAAGTACCACGACGGTTTTTCGTCGAACATCATGACCCCCGGCGGTCCGATGCATGTCACGGTGGCGTTCAATCCGTCCCACCTTGAGATCGTTAACCCGGTGGTTGAGGGTTCGGTGCGTGCGCGCCAGCACCGCCGCAAGGACCATACCGGCGCCCAGGTGCTTCCGGTGCTGATCCACGGCGACGCCGCGTTTGCAGGGCAGGGCGTGATCCAGGAGACGCTGAACCTGGCGGAAACCCGCGGCTTCGGCACCGGCGGCACCGTGCACATCATCATCAACAACCAGATCGGCTTCACCACTTCGGACCGCCGCGACGCGCGCTCGACCCTGTACTGTTCGGACGTGGTTAAAATGCTGGAAGTACCGATTTTCCACGTCAACGGCGACGACCCCGAGGCGATCTGCTTTGCCACCGAGATCGCCCTAGAATACCGGATGAAGTTCCGCAAGGACGTGGTGATCGACCTGGTCTGCTACCGCCGCCTCGGCCACAACGAGCAGGACGAGCCGATGGTGACCCAACCGCTGATGTACAGCCGCATCCATTCGCATCCAACGCCGCGAAAGGTCTATGCAGAGCGCCTGATCGCTGAGGGCGTGCTGACCGAATCCGATGCCGACAAGATGGTGTCCGAATTCCGTGACGCGCTGGACCGCGGCTACCACACCAACCAGACCATCCTCTCCAACTACAAGCCGCCCTTCGAGACCGACTGGAGCCTGTACAAGGGCAGCAAGTGGAACGAGAACGACGACACCCGGCTGCCGCTGGAAAAGCTGCAGGCGCTGGCGCGCAAGGTGTGCGAACTGCCGGCCAA
>JAJTHX010000094.1 GCA_021300125.1 Betaproteobacteria bacterium
ATGCAGGTGGCGCGCAATTTTTTCCTGTCCAAGGAAAAGACGCTGACGCGCAAGTTCAACGAGATGCTGCTCGCCTTCAAGATCGAGTCCAGTCTCAGCAAGCAGCAGATTCTTGAACTGTACATCAACCAGATTTACCTGGGCCAGCGTGCCTACGGTTTTGCCGCCGCCGCGCAGATTTACTACGGCAAGACCCTCGGCGAACTCTCGACCGCCCAGCTGGCGATGCTGGCCGGTCTGCCCAAGGCACCCTCGCGTTTCAATCCGGTGGCCAATCTTGCCCGCGCCAAGCTGCGCCAGCAATACGTGCTTCGGCGCATGCGCGATCTGGGCATGATCAACGCCGAACAGTTTGCGAACGCCGAAAAGGAGCCGCCGGCGGTACGCGCCGGCCTCAGCGAATTCGCGGTGCGTGCCGATTTTCTGGCCGAGATGGTTCGCGTCCAGATGTTTGAGCGTTTCGGTGAAGAGGCTTATACCCGGGGCATCCGTGTTTACACCACGGTGTTTGCCGAACACCAGAAAGCGGCCTACGAAGCCTTGCGCAAAGGGGTACTCGACTATGACCGCCGCCATGGCTATCGCGGGCCCGAGGCATTTGTCGATCTTGCCAAGGATGCCAGTGACGAAAAACTCGAGGACGCGCTGCAGGACATCGCGGACAGCGACGGGCTTCATGCCGCGATCGTGCTGGAAGCCTCCCCCAAACAGGTCCGTCTCTACCGTGCCGGCGGCGAGCGGGTCACCATCAGCGAAGACGGGCTCAAGTTTGTAGCCCGCCTGCTTTCGGACAATGCACCGGCCAGCCAGCGCATCCGCCGTGGCGCCGTGGTGCGGTTGATCAAGGACGAAAAGGGCCGCTGGCAATTTGCCCAGCTGCCGCAGGTCGAGTCCTCGCTGGTCTCGGCCGATCCCCGCAGCGGTGCCATCCGCGCGCTGGTGGGGGGATTCGAGTTCAGCCGCAACCAGTTCAACCGGGTGACCCAGTCCCTGCGCCAGCCTGGCTCCAGTTTCAAGCCCTTCATCTATTCCGCGGCACTAGAAAAAGGCTTCACTGCGGCGACCATCATCAATGATGCGCCGCTGACCTTCACGGCGGCGCAGACCGGCTCGGAGCCCTGGGAACCGAAAAACTACGATGGCAAATTCGACGGCCCGATGCGCCTGCGTACTGCGCTCGCGAAATCGAAAAACCTGGTGTCGGTGCGCATCCTCCAGGCGATCACGCCGCAGTACGCCCAGGATTATGTGTCCCGTTTCGGCTTTGATCCCAAGCTGCATCCCCCCTATCTCACCATGGCTCTGGGCGCAGGCAATGTCACGCTGATGCAGATGCTCGGAGCCTACTCCGTGTTCGCCAACGGCGGTTTCCGCGTCACCCCCTATTTCATCGACCGCGTCGAGGATGACAAGGGTACGCTGCTGTTCACCAGCCAGCCGCAGATCGCAGGGGAAAGCGCCGAGCGTATCATCGACGCCCGCAATGCCTTCATCATGACCAGCCTGATGCGCGATGTGGTACGCAGCGGCACCGCGACCCGCGCCCTTCGCCTCAAGCGCGGCGACCTCGCGGGGAAAACCGGTACCACCAACGAATTTGTTGATGCCTGGTTCGCCGGCTACCAGCCGACGCTGGTGGCGATTGCCTGGATGGGCTTTGACCAGCCACGCACCCTCGGCCGCAACGAAACCGGCGGTAGCGCCGCACTGCCGATCTGGATTGATTACATGGCTGTTGCGCTGAAGAACGTGCCGGAAGAACCCCTGAGCCCGCCCCAGGGCGTGATTGCGATACAGGTCAATCCGGACACCGGCCTGCGGCTCAGCGAGGGCGGCCTCAGCGAGTACTTCTACCAGGAATTTCCCCCGCCTGGCGCCAATTCCGGCGACAAGTTGCCCGAGGAAGCCCGCGGCCAGTTGTTCTGAGCGGCCAAGTCTTGACGGCACACGGCCTTTTGCTGAAGCTTCTGCTGCATGCAGGCGCCACGGAGTATCGAGGATGTCGAGGGCAAGGATTCGTGACGATGTGCGCAGCGCGATTGCTGTGCAGGCCGCCCGTCTGATGGCCGAGGATGGCATCGAAGACTACGGACTGGCCAAACGCAAGGCGGCCCGGCAGCTGGGTCTGCCCGAAACCGGCAGCCTGCCCAACAACGCCGAAATCGAATCCGCGCTGCGCGAATACCAGGGCATCTACCAGGCGGATGACCAGCACCGCCGCATCAGCGCGCTGCGTGAACACGCCCTCGATCAGATGCGGATCTTCGCGGCATTCAACCCCCACCTCACCGGGCCGGTGCTTTCAGGTTTGGCCGGCCCCTATGCTGCGATCCAGCTGCAGCTCTACACTGACGATGATAAGGCGGTGGAACTGTTCCTGATCGACCGCGGCATTGCCTACCGTGTGTCCCAGACCAGGCTGTTTCTGAGCGCAGAGATACGCCAGGTGCCGGTATTCAGTTTCAGCGAAGACGGTCTCGAGGTGGAACTGGTCGGGTTGCAGACGCGCGACCTGCGCGCGCCGGTGCGTGCGACACCCGAGGGACGAGTCATCGAACGCGCAAAAACCGCGCAGGTCGAAGCCCTGACCCAGCGTTAGGCGGTGCGGCCCGATTCCTCGGCCAGCCAGCGGGCGGCATCAAGGGCGTAGTAGGTCAGGATGGCATCCGCGCCGGCGCGCTTGAAGGCCAGCAGTGCTTCCATTGCACACTGGCGCTCGTCCAGCCAGCCCTGCGCGGCCGCTGCCTTGAGCATCGCGTATTCGCCGCTGACCTGATACACGCAGGTCGGCGCGCGGTACTGATCCTTCACCCGGCGCACGATGTCGAGATAGGGCATGCCCGGTTTCACCATCACCATGTCGGCCCCCTCCTGCAGGTCGAGCCCGACTTCCCACAGCGCTTCGTCGCTGTTGGCCGGATCCATCTGGTAGCCGCGCTTGTCGCCTTTGCCGAGTTGCCCGGCTGAGCCTACGGCATCGCGGAAAGGTCCGTAGAAACCGGAAGCATATTTCGCTGAATAGGCCATGATCCGTGTGTGTATGAATTTGCGTCCGTCCAGCGCACCGCGGATCGCCGCCACCCGCCCGTCCATCATGTCCGAGGGTGCGACGATATCGACCCCGGCGGCGGCACAGACTAGGGCCTGTTTCTCGAGCACAGCCAGCGTCTCGTCGTTGAGCACGTAGCCGCTGCCGTCAATCACGCCATCCTGGCCATGCGTGGTATAGGGATCCAGCGCGACGTCGGTGATTACGCCCAGCTCGGGCAGGTGTTTTTTCAGCGTCGCCACGGTCCGCGGCACCAGGCCTTTGGGATTGGTGGCTTCGCGTCCGTCCGCACTTTTCAGCGCGCGGTCAATCGCAGGAAACAGGGCAATGGCGGGGATGCCGGCACGCAGGGCGGTTTCAGCCTGCCTGAGCAGCCGGTCAATGCTGTAGCGCTGGACCCCGGGCATGGCGTCCACCTTGACCGTCCGCCCCTTGCCTTCAATGACAAACAGCGGATAGATCAGGTCATCCGTGCTCAGGCGGTGCTCGCGCATCAGTCTTCGCGAGAAGGCGGCCTTGCGCATCCGGCGCATGCGCACTGCGGGGAATCGGCCCAAAGGCAGCATAATCTAACCCGTTGTTATTAAATGGAAAAAATGCATGTCCCGACACGGGAACTATTTTTGATTATAGCCGTCAGAGATTGCAGACAGCTTTGCTGTCTCCCGCTTCCCTCCCTGAGCGGGAACCTTCATGCTAGTGAAGGCCTTTCGCCCCCGGTTTACTCCCCTTTACCGGGGGCTTTTTATTTCTTCAGCCACTTCGCGATGGCGGCCTGGGCTTGATGCACCCCGGTCTTGTGCAATCCCGAAAACAACTGCAGCGAGATTTCGCCAGCGTATCCCGAAATTTCCGCCGCGGCAGCTTTCAATGCCTGGTCTGATTCGCGTCGGGTCAGCTTGTCCGCCTTGGTCAGCAATACATGTACCGGCTTGCCCGTCGGTGCCAGCCAATCCAGCAGGTAGCGGTCATGAGGGGTGATGCCCTGCCGCGCATCGGCGACCAAGACGAGTAATTTCAAGGCCTTGCGATGGGTGATGTAAGTGCTGATTAACTCCGTCCAGCGGTCCTGTTCCTTGCCCGGTACCGCGGCATATCCGTAACCCGGCAGATCCACCAGATGCCGGTTGCCGCCCATGTCAAAAAAAATGAGCGCCTGGGTCCGCCCCGGGGTTTTGCTTACGAAAGCCAGTTTTTTGCGGTTGGCCAGCGCATTGATGGCGGTGGACTTGCCCGCGTTTGAACGGCCTGCAAACGCGACTTCCTGACCGTGGTCGGGGGGCAGGTCGGCGGGCAGGTAAACGGCATAACGAAACGCCAGTTGGGAGAACAGGGACACGAAGGGCTTTCCCGGGGGCGCGGCGGGCGATCCCGTAAAATTGCTATAGAATACAAGCCTTTTTGCCGACTGCCGAATTTGAGGAGCAACCGATGAATCACCCCCGCCGCCACCGCCTGCCGCAACTTCAGGGCCGGTTCTGGATCGGTGCGATGATGGCCTTCCTCGCCCCGTTCGCTGCGGCGCAAGGCGTGATCAAGGGTGATCCGTCCAAAGCGCAGCAGATCGTGACCCAGGTCTGCGCGGCCTGCCATGCGGCCGACGGGAACAGCCCTTCGCCGGCCAACCCCAGCCTTGCCGGCCAGCATCCCGAATATCTCTACAAGCAGTTGCGCAACTACAAGTCGCAAAGCGGCAAGCCGCCGGAGCGCAACAACGGCGTGATGGCCGGCATGGTAGCCAACCTCAGCGACGATGACATGAAAAATCTCGCCGCTTATTTTGCCGCCCAGAAACCGAAGCCGCGCACGGCCCGCGATCCTGCGCTTGCCAAGCAGGGTGAGGCCATTTATCGCGGCGGCATCATGGCCAAGAACGTGGCCGCCTGCGCTTCCTGCCACGCCCCCAATGGCGCAGGCATTCCGGCCCAGTTCCCGCGCCTTGCCGGCCAGCATGCCGAATACACCGCGGGCCAGCTCAAGGCATTCCGCAGCGGGCAGCGCGCCAATGACGCCGCTGCCATGATGCGCATGATCGCGGCGAAAATGAACGATCAGGAAATCGCCGCCGTGTCCGAATACATTGCCGGCCTGCGCTGACGCTGAACGCGCCCGCATGCTGCCCCGGGGAGACCGCCTGAGTCTCCCTTTTTTTCGCTTCGAGTGACGCCTTCATGGCACAGCAATCGACCGCACGCGCCTTATACGATCTTCTGTCGTCGATGCGTTTCGCGATCAGCCTGCTCACTGTGCTAGCAGTGGCCTCGGTCGTCGGCACCGTACTCAAGCAGGCCGAGCCCTACCCCAACTATGTGGCCCAATTCGGCGCATTCTGGTTTCCGGTGTTCGAGACGCTCGGGCTCTACCACGTCTATCACGCCGCCTGGTTCCTGCTGATCCTGGGCTTTCTGGTGTTGTCCACCAGCCTTTGCGTGCTCCGCAACGGCCCGGCGATGCTGCGGGAAATGCGCAGCTTCCGCGAGCAGGTCAGCGAGCGGTCGCTGCGCCTGATTCCCCTCAATGCCCAGATTGCGATGCCGGCGCCGGCGTCCGTGGTGCTGGAGCGCGTCCGCGCCTATCTGCTGCAGTCGGGGTACCGCTGGCGTGAAAAAACCCGGGCCGGCGATGACGGCACCCTGATTGCCGCCAAGGCCGGCAGTTACCATCGCACCGGCTACCTGCTCACCCACTGCGGCATTGTCATTATCTGTGCCGGCGGCCTGATTGACGGCAACATTCCGCTGAAAGTGCTGCAGCTGACCGGCCAGAAGGTGATCGAGACCCGCGATGTGCCGCAGAGCCAGGTGCCGCCCCAGAGCAGGCTGTCGCCCTCCAACCTGTCCTTCCGCGGCAACATCAACATTCCCGAGGGCAGCAGCGCGAATGTCGTTTTCATGAATGTCGCCGACGGCTACCTGGTGCAGGACTTGCCGTTCACCATTGCGCTGCAGCGATTCCATATCGAGCACTATTCCACCGGACAGCCGCGTGATTTCGCCAGTGACATCGTTGTCATTGACCATGAAACCGGGGAGCGCATCGAGCGCACCATCCGCGTCAATCATCCCTTCATCCATCGCGGCGTCGCGATCTACCAGGCCAGCTTTTCGGATGGCGGAACGCGCATGCAGTTGCGCGGCTGGCCGCTGCTGTCGCCGCGTGCACCGCCTTTTGACATCGCGGGGGCCGTCAACAAGTCAACCAGCGTCAAGGCCGGGGACGCGGAAATCCGTGTCGAGCTGAGCGATTTCAGGCCCTTCAACGTCGAGGACCTGGCATCGAACGACACCAGTTCCCGTGTCGACACCGCAAGCGTCACCAAGAAAGTGCTAGACCGGCTCGGTTCCGGCGCGGCCGATCTTTCCGACAAGGATCTGCGCAACGTCGGCCCCAGTTTCCACTACCGCCTGCGCGACGCCCAGGGCCAGGCCCGTGAATTCAGCAACTACATGCTGCCCCTGCAGCTCGACGGCGCCTGGTACCTGATGAGCGGCGTGCGCGCCACGCCCAATGAGGATTTCCGTTACCTGCGGCTGCCGCTTGATGCCGAGGGCCGCGTCGACAGCCATATGCAGCTGCGCAGCATGCTGCTCGACGAAAAGGCCTGGCCTGAGCTTGGCCGGCGCTTTGCCCGCAATGCCGCCAGCGGTCCCGCGGTATCGGCGGTGCTGCGTGAACGCCTCGCCGAGAGTGCCGAGCGGGTACTGCAGATGTTTTCGGAGCGTGGCCTCGAAACCGTGGTCCGCTTTATCGAGCAGGGCGTACCCCAGGCCGAGCGCGAAAAGGCGGCCGATATCTACATCCGGGTGCTGGAGGGGGTTGCCCTGGAAGCGCTGCAGCTCGCCCGCGAGCGGGCAAAGCAGCCGCCGCTGGCAGTGGACGAGCAGACCCAGCGCTTTATCCGAGACAGCCTGATTTCCATCAGCGACAGCTTTGCCTATGGCGCGCCGTTTTACCTGCAGTTGCTGCAGTACGAGGAGGTCAAGGCCTCAGGCCTGCAACTGACGCGCGCACCCGGCCAGAATATCGTCTACGGCGGTTCCCTGCTGCTGGTGCTGGGTTTGTTCGCGATGCTGTACATCCGAGAACGCCGGGTGTGGATCCTGGTCCAACCGGGGCGCGCGGAATTGCTGATGGCGATGGCTGTCAACCGCCAGACGCTCGAAAACGAACAGGAATTCGAAAAACACCGTGCCGCGCTTGCCGCCGCGGCCCAAACCGGAACGTGAGGCTCAACATGGAAATGACTCAATCCCTGCCTTCCGCGCGCAGCGGTCTGCGCCGCCTGGGCTGGTTCGACTGGCTCTATGCGCTGGGTCTGGCGCTCGGCGCGGCCTATGCCCTCAAGCTCTACTCGCCATTCATGGACATGTACGAGCGCTCCATCCTCGTCGGCACCGCCATCACGCTGGCGGGACTGGGCTGGCACTGGAAGGGGCTGCGGGTGCTGGTGATCGTGATTGCGGCGGTGAGCCTCGCCAGCATCGGGCTCTACCAGGGCGATCTGGCGCGCGCCGACCAGGCCTTCCTGCTGAAGTACCTGATCTCCAGCCAGACCGCGATCATGTGGATGTGTTTCCTCTACGCCATGGCCGGAGTGGCTTACTGGGCGGGGTTGCTCGGACGTTCCGAGACTATTGCCCAGGCGGGCACCGGACTCACCTGGAGCGCGACCGCCATGGGCTTCATCGGCCTGATGGTGCGCTGGTACGAGTCCTATCTGATCGGCCCCGATGTCGGCCATATCCCGATCAGCAATCTTTACGAAGTTTTCGTGCTGTTCTGCATCACCACGGCCCTGATGCATCTGTATTACGAAGGCCGTTATGCGACACGCCGCCTCGGTGCTTTCGTGCTGCTGATCATCCTCGCCGCGGTGGCTTTCATCCTCTGGTATACCTTTGACCGCGGCGCCCATGAAATCCAGCCGCTGGTGCCTGCGCTGCAGTCGTGGTGGATGAAGATCCATGTGCCGGCCAATTTCGTCGGTTACGGGGCCTTCTCGATCGCGGCGATGGTGGCGGTGGCCTGGCTGCTCGCCGACAAGGGCATACTGACCCGGCTGCTGCCGCCCGCGGCGCTGATGGATGATGTGATGTACAAGACCATCGCCATCGGATTCGCGTTTTTCACCATTGCCACCATCCTCGGCGCAATGTGGGCAGCCGAGGCCTGGGGCGGTTACTGGTCATGGGATCCCAAGGAGACCTGGGCATTGATCGTGTGGCTGAACTACGCGGCCTGGCTGCACATGCGCCTGATCAAGGGCTTGCGCGGTCCGGTGCTGGCGTGGTGGGCGATCGTCGGCCTGTTCGTGACCACGTTTGCGTTCATCGGCGTCAACATGTTCCTTTCGGGCCTGCATTCCTACGGGGCACTGTAGCCGGGATCGACGCACACCGGCGTCGCTGCTGGCAGCACCAATACCTCCCCCAAGGCGGCTGCGCCCAAGCGGTCGGGATAATCCGAAATGATGCCGTCGACCCCGGGCGCGACCATGCGCCCGAGTCGCGGTTGCGTTGATCGTCCCGCCTCCATTTGCAGGCCCGCGATGACCCTGCAGGTCCAGCGAGGCGGTTGCCGCCATCACGCCCGCGTGAACGAGGACGCAGCTGCCGAGGGCGCGCCTATTCGCCGGCGGCCAGGAAAGAAGTCAGGCGCCATCCGGCTTCGGTCCTGCGGAAGCAGGCGAGCTGTTCGATCGGACTGCGGATGTGTTCCTCGGGGACATAGCCGGGGCTGCCGTCGCGCAGGCGGATCAACACCCATTTCTGCCGGTTGTCGGCATCGCGGTCCGCGACTTCCCAATCGGCGACCCCGACGATGACGTGGCCGATCCCTGCGCGGATTGCCGAGTTGCCGGAGGGTTCGCTGCGCACCTCGGTCTGGCGCACGGTGATCGCGCCGTGGCCGTGCGGATCGACATCCGCCGGCCACTGCGGCAGCACGTAGGGGGCGCACAGGCTGCGCGGCATCTGGTCGTGGCGGTACCAGGCCGAGGGCAGTTGCAGCGCGCGGGCGAGTTCCCGCCATAACGGCCCGTCGTCGGCATCCGGTCCCCACTGCCGCCTGAATTCCTCAAGGCCCCGCGGTTGTTCAAGGCCATTGCGGACATTGCGGTCGATCACGCCGAGGACGAACTTGCGGTCCCGTTGCTGCAGGGCGGTGAGCAGGCGGTCGCGAAAACGTACCCAACCGGCATCGGCCGCACCCTCATCGCGCGGCACGAACTGTGTTTCCTGGGCCGGGGCCGCCATGGGCAGCAGGAGCGCGGCAAACAGGGCGGGCAGGAGCAGGCGGGCTGTGCGGCTGGATTTCATGATGGGCTTGCGGTGTCCGCCAGGGCCGGCGGAGCGGATCGCTATCTTAGAGGTTGCGCCCCTGCGCAGACAACCCGGATGTGCGCCTCAGGCTGCCGAAGGCACCTGCTGCTGGAGGCGCAGCAATTCCACTGCCGCGTCGCGCGAGTCGAGCACGCGCCGCCGCGCGATGCGCTCGGCGGCATCGCCGTCGCCTTCACGGATGGCCTGCAGCAATTGCTGCCAGTGCTGCACCGACTGGCGGCGGCGTTCCGGCGTCGACAATCCGAGACGGGTGTAACGCACGGTCTGCACGGCCAGCGAGCCCAGGATCGCCTGCAGCCGGCGGTTGCCTGCGGCGCGGGTGAGCATGCGGTTGAGCTGGATCACCACTTCGACATAATCATCACCGGGTCCGGGACGTTCGGCGGCCAGCTGCAACTGGGCCAGCGCAGGTTCGATTTGCGCGATGACGGCTTCCCGCGCCGGGCTCTCCGCGATCATGCGGTCACGCAGTCCGTTGAGCATGGCGCGGATGTCGAAGATTTCGTTGACCTCTTCAATCGTCGGGTTGGTGACCTGCGCGCCGCGCCGCGCCAGGATGATGACCAGCCCCTCCTTTTCCAGCAGACGCAAGGCCTCCCGGACCGGGCCGCGGCTGACTTCAAATTCGGCGGCGACTGCCTGTTCCAGGATGCGCTGCCCCGGCGCATAACTGCCGGACACGATGCGCCCGGAAAGCCTTGCGGCGATCTGTTCCGCGAGGGACTGGGTCAGGGGCGCATCCGGTGTCGCCGGATCGGGTGTGCCGGGTTGCGCGGCAAATGAGGCATCCATGGTGTTCGAACGATAGGTCCACTTTGTATCATTGTCAACAATCTTCTTGACAACAAAAAGTGAGGCACATAGCATCGCTGCACCTTTTCTGGCATCCGTCGAGGAGCTTTATCCATGGCCCGCATTGAAGTGAAATCGGAAATTACCGGTACCGTCTGGCAGCTCAAGGCCCAGCCGGGCGACAAAGTCGAAGGTGGCGATGTCCTGATCGTCATCGAATCGATGAAGATGGAAATCCCCGTCATCACCGAGGACGGGGGCACCGTGAAGGAAATTCTGGTCAAGGAAAAGGATCCGGTGGCCGAGGGCCAGGTGGTTGCCATTATCGAAGAGTGAGCCGGCGCAAACGATTCGATGCAAGCACACACTTACAATTAAATATTTGTTTTAATTGAATAAATTTCTGTGACCTGGTGGCCTGAAATCGAAGAGATTCAGCATCGGCGCCGTTTGGCGGAAGCCTGTGGCGGTGCTGAAGCTGTGGCCAGGCACCATGCCCAGGGCAAGCTCACGGTACGTGAGCGAGTGGTCGCGCTGGCCGATCCCGGTTCATTCCGCGAGGTTGGCAAGCTGGCCGGCAAGGCGACCTACGACGCCGAGGGCCGGCTGAAGGCATTTGAACCGGCGCCCTATGTGATGGGCATCGCCCGCATCAATGGCCGGCCGGTGGCCATCGGCGGCGAGGACTACACCATCCGCGCCGGCACCGGTTTCGGCAGCGACCGCCGCAAGGGCGGGCAGGGTGGCTTCATCGAGGACCTCGCCCACGAATACCGGATCCCTTTGATCAACCTGATCGACGGCACCGGCGGCACGGTTAACACCGCCAAGCGCAAGGGCTACACCGTGGTGCCCGGCTACGGCCAGGACGGCGTCGAGCGTTCGGTCGAACTGCTGGGCGAAGTGCCGGTGGTGTCGGCGGTGATGGGCACCACTGCGGGTGGCCCGTCGATGCGCGCGATCCTTGCCCACTGGTCCATCATGGTCAAAGGCAGCGGACAGATCTTCGCCGCGGGACCACCCGTGGTCGAACGGGCTTTCGGCGAAAAGCTGCACAAGGACGAACTCGGCGGCACCAAAGTCGCCGTGGATACCGCGGGCACCATCGACAATGTCGCCGAAAGCGAGCAGGACTGTTTCGACCAGATCCGCCGCTTCCTGTCGTACATGCCGCAGAACGTGTGGGAGTTGCCGCCGGTGGTCAGCAGTGGCGACCCGGTGGACCGCTGCGAGGATGCGCTCGCCAGCATCGTGCCGCGTTCCAACCGCCAGGCCTACAACATGAAAAAACTGGTCGGCCTGATCGTCGACCGCGATTCACTGTTCGAAATCCAGCCGACCTTCGGCAAGGCCGTGATCACGGCGCTGGCGCGGATGAACGGCAAAGTCGTGGGCATCATCGCCAGCAATCCGATGGTCGGCGGCATCATGGACTTCAAGGCCGCGCGCAAGCAGGGCCATTTCGCCGAGCTTTGCGACCAGTTCAACATTCCGATCCTTTTGTTCGCCGACATTCCCGGGCTGATGGTCGGCCGCGAATCGGAGTCCGACGCCATCTTGCGCGAGGGCGTGCGCACGCGCTACATCCTCGGCAACGTGAAAGTGCCGATGTTCACGGTGATCGTGCGCAAGTGTTACGGCGTTGCCGGCGGCGGCTTCATCGACCGCACCGGCCTCAATTTCAAGATTGCCTGGCCCTCGGGCGAATGGGGCTCCCTGCCTGTGGAAGGCGGGGTCAAGGCCGCCTACCGCCGCGAAATCGAAAGCGCGGTCGATCCCGCCGCCCGCGAGCGCGAGATCGAAGCCGAGCTGAAACAGCTGGCCTCGCCTTTCCGTACCGCCGAGGCCTTCGCCATCGAAGACCTGATCGATCCGCGCGAGACCCGTCCCTATCTGTGCCAGTTCATCGACGCGCTGCAGGGCCGGCTGGCCAGCCAGCTCGGACCGAAGTATCGCGCCGGCGTCCGGCCCTGATTTGCAACAGCCTGTAATCACTGGAACATTGAAATGGCCCACGAAGCACTCCTGCAGGAATACGAAGCCCGCCGCGCCAAGGCCCTGGCCGGCGGCGGCGAAGAGAAATATGCCAAGCGCACGGCCAAGGGCGTCTGGAACGCGCGCCAGCGCATCGATTACCTGATGGATCCGGGCTCGTTCATCGAGTCCGGCCTGTTCGGATCCTCCGGCGTCTATCCCGAGCAGGCGGATGAAACCCAGACCGACGGCAAGCTGGCCGGCTTTGGCCGCATCAACGGTCGCGATGTCTGCGCGGTGATCAACGATTTCACGGTCAAGGGCGCCTCAACCTCGGCGACCAACAGCAAGAAGGTCGCGCACATGAAACGCGTGGCCAACGAGCGCGGCATGCCGCTGGTGCTGATCGGTGAATCCACCGGGGCGCGCCTGCCCGACGCGATGGGTTCGCGCGGCATGGGTCTGCTGCTCGGCAACGACAATACCCAGTTCCGCCGCCTGCGCGAAGTGCCGACCGCGGCCGCGGCCTTCGGCCCGTCCTTCGGGTCCTCGACCTGGCTGATGTGCCAGTCCGATTTCGCGGTGATGCACAAGGGCGCGATCATGGCCGTATCGAGCCCGGGCCTGGTGTCGATGGCGCTGGGCGAGAAGGTCTCCGCCGAAGACCTTGGTGGTTGGCGCCTGCACGCCGAGGTCACCGGCCTGATCGATCAGTTCGCCGACACCGAGGAAGAGGTGTTCGACCTGATCAAGAAATTCCTGTCGTACATGCCCAACCACCACAGGGAGGCCCCGGCCGATGCGCCGGTGCCGGCGGGATCCGGCGTGGACATGCACAAGGTCTTCGACATCCTGCCCGAGAGCCGCACCCAGGTTTACGACATGAAGCGGGTGATCAAGTGCCTCGTCGACAAGGACACGCTGCTGGAGCTGAAGCCGCGCTTCGGCAAGAGCGCGGTTACCGCGCTGGCGCGGCTGGGCGGCAAGTCGGTCGGCATCATCGCCAACAACCCGCTGCACCGCGGCGGCGCGCTGGATGCCGACGCCTGCCGCAAGATCGTTGATTTCATCGTGCTCTGCGATTCCTTCAACATCCCCTTCGTGATGCTGGTCGATACCCCGGGTTTCCAGATCGGCACCGAGGCCGAGCGTGCCGGGGCACCGGGCAAGATCATGAACTTCATGAACGCGATGACCCTGGTCACCGTGCCGCACCTGACGGTGATCGTGCGCAAAAGCTACGGTCGTGCCTATGTCTGCATGGGTGGCGGGCGTCATTCCGACGAAGTTGCCGCCTGGCCTTCGGCGGAGGTCAGTTTCATGAGCCCCGACTTCGCGACCAAGATCGTGCACGGTGTCAGTCATGGCGAACCAGGCTTTGAGGAGGCGCTGGCCGACATCCGCAAGGGTGCCGATGTCTGGGGACTCGCCGCGGTGTATGCCGCGCAGTCGGTGATCAAGCCGCAGGACACGCGTGACTACCTGATCCGCATGCTGGATGTCTACAAGCTGCGCATGAGCAAGGGCGTGGGCCAGCACCTGATGCGCAGCTGGCCCACCAGCTATTGAACCTCCGTCTTCGTGAAGCACGGGGTGCGTACCCAACACCCAGAACGGACGCGCGCCGTGTTTCACATTTTTATGCCGAAGCACAACCCGATTCAGGATCACGCCGTTGAAATTCAATAAAGTCCTGGTGGCCAACCGCGGTGCGGTCGCTGCCCGCGTGCTGCGCGCGCTGAATGAAATGAATATTCCGTCAGTCGCGCTCTATTCCGAAGCCGACCACCATGCGCCCTACCTGGAAATGGCCAGCCAGACCTTCGCCATCGGCCCGGCGCCGGCCCGCGAGAGTTACCTCAACCAGGACGCGATCATTGCCGCGCTGACCCGGTCCGGCGCCGACGGCCTGCACCCCGGCTACGGCTTCCTGTCGGAGAACGCCGCTTTTGCGCAGAAGGTCATCGACGCGGGCTGCCGCTTCATCGGACCGTCGCCCAAGTGGATCGATGCGATGGGCCACAAGACCCGCGCCCGGGACATTGCCGCGCAGTACGGCATGCCGATGTCGCACGGGTCCGACGTCCTGCCCGACGACAATGACGCCATCATCGCCGCCGCGCGCAAGATCGGTTTTCCGGTGCTGGTCAAGCCGGCCGGCGGCGGTGGCGGCATCGGCATGCTGCCGGCCAAGGACGAAGCCGAGCTGCTGACCGCGGTGGAACGCTCACGCTCGATGGCGAGCCGCGGCTTCGGCACCGCCGAGGTCTATCTGGAGAAACTGATCGAACGGCCGCGGCACGTCGAATTCCAGATCCTCGGCGACCAGCATGGCGGCGCAATGCACCTGTTTGAGCGTGACTGCTCGACACAGCGCCGCAACCAGAAGGTGATCGAAGAGGCGCCGGGTCCGGAAATTCCCCGCGACAAGGCCGTTGCCGTCGCCGACCAGATCGCCGGCATCATGAAAAGCATGGGCTATGACAACATCGGCACCGTCGAGATGCTGCTCGGTGCCGATGGATCCTTCAATTTCCTCGAAATGAACACGCGGCTGCAGGTTGAGCACGGCGTGACCGAGGAAGTCACGGGTGTAGACCTGGTGCAGGCGCAGATCCGCTCCGCCGCCGGCGAGAAGCTTGCCGACATCCTGCCCGGTAAACCCGCGATCAAGGGGCATGCCATCCAGGCGCGGGTCTATGCCGAGGATCCGAAAAACTTTTTCCCGTCGCCGGGCAAGCTGACGGTCTTCCGTCCGCCGGAAGGCGAGGGCATCCGCGTCGATACCGGTTATGCCGAAGGCCGCGAGGTCACGCCGCACTACGACCCGATGATCGCCAAGGTCATCGTGCGTGCGGCCACGCGCGAAGCGGCGATCGACAGACTGGTGGAAGCACTGGAAGGTTTCGACATCCAGGGCCTGAAACACAATATTCCCGCGGTGGTGAACATCCTGC
>JAJTHX010000394.1 GCA_021300125.1 Betaproteobacteria bacterium
GGGCGCAATGGATCCGGGGGACTGCTGCTGCTGCGCGCGAATGGGCGCTGCGAACCCCTGTCGCATCTGGACGCTGCGGCTATTGAGCGTGAAGCCGAACGCTTGATGCCCCATGCCCGGAAACTGGCGGTTCGGGTACAGCAAGAATACGACTGGAACTATTACGCACGTGCTGTCCACTCGATGACCGGGCATTTCGAAAAGCCGTTGCCGGTACTCGTGGTCGAATTCGACGATCCTTATGCGACCACGCTTTACATGGATCTTCGCAATGGCAGGCTGTTGCAACACCTGGACGACCGGCGGCGCGTGAAACGCTGGCTGTTCGCGTTTTTTCACAGCTGGGACTGGTTGCCCTTGCTGGACAGGCGCCCGCTCTGGGATGTCCTTTTGATCGTCGGCAGCATTGGTGGTTTGCTCATCAGCCTGACCGGTATTGTCATCGGCTGGCGGAGATTGATCCGATGAATTCGGCATCAAGAGTTTCGCATTACCGTTGGGCGGGATTGCTGGCCGTGCTTTTGTTCCATATCGCAGCGCTGAAATTTCTTCTCGACTACCGGTTTGTGCTTCCTCAGCAGGGGTTGCCTTCGATATTTGTTGATCTGATCGAACGCATTCCAGCGGCTCAGCCCGCTGCTGAGCTGCCCAAGCGGGTGCTGCCGCGCCCACAAGCCGAGCCCAAGCCGGTGCCGAGGCAACTGGTCTCCGAAACGCAGGTTTCGACGCCCACTGACTACGTGGTGCCCGAGGCTCCGAAGCGTGCCGATCCGGTTCAGAGCCCACCGCCTGCCCCGCAGCCAGTCTCCGCCGCACCGTTGCGTCTGGGCACCGAACTCGCTCTGGCCTGCCCGGAGCGGCGCGCCCCGGGCTATCCCTCGGTCTCACGACGGATGGGCGAGTCAGGGCAGGTGCTGCTCCGGGTGGAGTTGGATACCGAAGGCCTGATTGCTGCCGTTGCCGTCGAAAAGTCCAGCGGGCATGTGCGCCTGGATGATGCAGCGGTGGCTGCGGTGAAAACCTGGCGCTGCCAGCCGCCCACCCGTGATGGCAGACCGGTGCGGGCAATTGCGTTGCAACCATTCAATTTTGTACTGGAAGGAGTCTGATTCATGGATGCACCTATGACCGGTGGACTTGGCTATGCCCATTTCCTTGCACAAACGGACGCGGTGGGCTGGCTTGTGCTCTCGGCGTTGCTGGTCCTTTCCATACTGAGCTGGTATTTCATCGTGACCAAGACATGGGCCAATTATCGTGCCCGCCGAGAGGCCGAAGCTTTCCTTTCGCATTTTCGTATCTCGCCGTTTCAGATATCCGAGGGTTCCACCGACAATGCCTTCGGCCGGCTGGCGGGGGAATGCATGCGGTCCCTGGCCGATGCCCATAACCACAAGCTGGAGCAGGCCGGGGGGCTGGCCGAGTTCCTGACGCGCACCCTGAATACGCAGGTTGATCAGGAGGCGGCTGAAGCCGAGCGCGGCTTGACCCTGCTTGCCTCCGCGGGGTCTGCGGCGCCCTACATCGGCCTCTTTGGCACTGTATGGGGCATTTACCATGCTCTGCTGCAGATCGGCCTCAGCGGCCAGGGTACGCTGGATAAGGTTGCCGGGCCGGTAGGTGAGGCCCTGATCATGACCGCGCTGGGCCTTGCGGTGGCAATCCCGGCTTCGCTGGCCTACAACGCATTCGGGCGGCGTAACCGTTTGTGGCTCGCCCGGCTCGAAGCTTTCGCGCACGAGCTGTATGTGCTGCTGGCTGTAAAAGCTGGATCTCCAGCAGCAGCCAGGAAGTAAACCATGGCTGATTCCTCATTCCGCAGGTATCGCGACGCTGCGGCCAACGCGGAGATGAATGTGGTGCCGCTGGTCGACGTGATGCTGGTGCTGCTGGTGATCTTCATTGTCACCGCACCGCTGCTCACCCATGCGGTCAAGATCGAACTGCCCAAAGCGAGCAGCCAGCTTAACCTGCAGAAACCCGAACATATCGAATTCGGCATCCGCGAGAACGGGGAACTTTTCTGGAACGGTGAGCGGATGGCGTTTGCCGATCTGCCGGCGCGCTTCCAGGCTGCTGCAGGCCGCCAGCCCCAGCCTGAACTCCATATCAGGGCAGACCGGCTGACGCCCTATGAACATGTGGCTAAGGTGATGTCTGCTGCAGCCAAGGCCGGGGTGACAAGAATCGGCTTTGTCACCGATCCGGGCTTGGCGCCTTGACCTTCAACGGTTGACCAGCACCGGCTTGCCGCCCAGTTGGGCGGCAGCGCGCTCCGCTGCCTCGCGCGCCGTCGCCTCGTTCGCAAAGGGCCCCGCCTGCACGCGGAACACGTTGTCGGTTGCCACGATGCGCAGCGGGCTGCCCAGCCAGTCGAGCTGGCCTTGCAGGCGCGCCAGGTAGCTCTCGGCGTTTTCGCGTACGCCGAAGGCGCCGAATTGCAGTGAGGGGCCCGCTGCTGCAGTTGCGGCAGCGGGCGCAGGGGCTACAATAGGCGCGTTCACCGGCGGCAGCGGCGCGGATTCAATTACTGCCGGTGGGAGCGGCTTGATCACGGCCACCGGCGCCGGCTTCGGCGCCGGCGGTTCCGCCGCAACCGTGTTGCCGGGCAGGATGGTTTCGACCTCGACCATACCCGAGCCGGCCGCGAGCAGGCCCAGCCGGTGCGCTGCGACGTAGGACAGGTCGATCAGGCGGTCGCCGATGAAGGGGCCGCGGTCGTTGACGCGCACCACCACTGAGCGGCCGTTGGCGGGATTGGTCACCCGCACATAGCTCGGTATCGGCAGCAGGGTGTGCGCGGCGGTCATCGCATACATGTCGTAGGGCTCGCCCGAGGCGGTCGGCTTGCCGTGATAGCGGCGGCCGTACCAGGTGGCGACGCCGCGCGCCTTGTACGGCTCGAGCCGGGTCATTGGTGTATAGCTGCGGCCCATCACCGTGTACGGGCGCATCGCGCCGCGGTGCAGCGGTTCCAGCCGCGGCACCGCGTCGGGTATGGCATCAATGTTTGCCGGCGGATTCGGTCCCGGCCCGTCGTCGAGGTAGAAGCCGCCGCCGCGCGTCGCAGGCGCGGCCGGAGCCGGGACCTTGGCGGAGGGCTCCGACTTCGGCGCTGATCCGCAGGCGCTGATCATCAATGTCAGGCTCATGATCAAGGCCCTGGTCCAGTGATGACCAGGGAGCACTGGAAGCGAAGCAGGGATGAGTGATGACAAGGGCGCACTTGAAGCGAAGCAGGGATGAATACTGCTGGTGGTTTTTCGCGCATCACCCATCATTCATCACTCCTTGTTGCCTTTCTCATGTCTGCACCAGCTTCTTGTGGGTGTTGATGCTCATCAGGATGCCGAAGCCGATGCACAGCGACACCAGCGAGGTGCCGCCGTAGCTGATCAGCGGCAGCGGCACGCCGACCACCGGCAGGATGCCGCTGACCATGCCCATGTTGACGAAGGCGTAGGTGCAGAAGGTCATCGCGATCGAGCCGGCGAGCAGGCGCGTGAACAGCGAGGGCGCATTGGCCGCGATCACCATCGCGCGCGCGATCACGAACAGCAGCATCGCCAGCAGCACCAGGTTGCCGAGCAGCCCGAATTCTTCCGAGTACACCGCGAAGATGAAGTCGGTGGTGCGTTCCGGGATGAAGTCGAGGTGGGTCTGGGTGCCGTTCATCCAGCCCTTGCCGAGGATGCCGCCGGAGCCCACCGCGATGGTGGACTGGATGGTGTGGTAGCCGCTGCCCAGCGGATCGGCGCTCGGGTCGAGCAGCGTCAGCACGCGCTGGCGCTGGTAGTCGTGCATCGCCGACCAGAGAAAGGGTGCGCTCGCCGCGGCGAGTGTGCCCAGTGCGATGATCACGCGCCAGGGCAGCCCGGCGAGGAAAATCAGGTAGCCACCGCTGGCGATGATCAGCAGTGCGGTGCCGAGGTCGGGCTGGCGTAGGATGAACGCCGCGGGGATGGCCAGCATCAGCGCGGCCACGCCGTAGTGCCTCAGCCGCAGCGAGCCCTCATGGCGGTTGAAATACCAGGCGAGCACCATCGGCGCCGCGATCCGCATCAGTTCCGAGGGCTGGATGCGGGTGATGCCGATATCGAGCCAGCGCCGGGCGCCGTTGATGACTTCTCCAAACAGCGCCACGCAGAGCAGCAGCCCCACGCCGATGACGAACAGCGGCAGCGCCATGCGCTGCAGGACCTGGGGTGACACGTTGGCGAAGACCCACATCACCGACAGCGCGACCAACATGTTGGCCATCTGCCCTGAAGTGCGGGCAAAGCTGCCATTGGAGGCGCTCCACATCACCACCAGCCCGGTGGCCATCAGCAGCAGCACGGCCAGCAGCAACACGCCGTCGATGTGGCGGGTGAGATAGAATCCGGCGCGGCGCAGGGCGGGATGCATCAGTCGTCAGTCTCCGCCGCCTTCTGCGGCACCTTGCCAAGCAGGAAATAGTCGAATACCTGGCGTGCTATCGGGGCCGCGGCACGCGCGCCGAAGCCCGAATTTTCCGCGATCACCGCCAGCGCAATACGGGGCTGGTCGGCGGGCGCGAAGGCGATGAACCAGGCGTGGTCACGGTGACGTTCAGCCACCCGGCTCTCAATGTATTTTTCACCCTGCTTGATCGCGATCACCTGCGCAGTACCGGTTTTTCCGGCAGCGACATAGGGTGCCCCGGCGAAGGCGCGCGCGCCGGTGCCGTCCTTGTTGACGCCGACCATCGCATCGCGCACCACACGCAGATGTTCCGGGTTGAGTTCGAGGTTGCGCAGCGGCTTGGGCTCGATCGGAGTCTTTTCCCGGGTGCGGATATCCTCGACGTAGTTGACGATGTGCGGCCGGAACATCACGCCGTTGTTGGCCAGGGTGGCGGTGGCCGAGGCCAGCTGCAGCGGGGTGTAGCTGTTGTAGCCCTGGCCGATGCCGACGCTGATGGTCTCGCCGGCATACCACTTCTGCTTGAAGCGGCGCATTTTCCAGTCGGTCGAGGGGAGCACCCCCGCGGACTCGCCGGTGATGTCGATGCCGGTGCGGCTGCCGAAGCCGAATTTCTCCATGAAGCGTGCGATCGGATCGATGCCCAGTTCATTGGCCAGCGTGTAGTAATACACGTCCGAGGACACCACGATCGAGCGGTGCATGTCCACCGCGCCCAGCGGCACCGGCCGGCCGTCGCGGAAGCGGTGGCCGCCGAACATGAAGAAACCGGGATCGCTGATGACCTGCTGCGGCGAGCGTTTGCTGTAGAACAGCGCTGCCAGCGCCATGAACGGCTTGAAAGTCGAGCCCGGAGGGTAGGTGCCGGCGGCGGCGCGGTTGAGCAGCGGCTTGTCGATGGATCCATTGAGTTCTTTCCAGCTCACCGGATCGATGCCGTCCACGAACAGGTTGGGATCGAAGCCTGGCTTGCTGACAAAGGCAAGCACGCCGCCGGGGGTGGGGTCGATGGCGACCAGCGCGCCGCGGCGGTTGCCGAAGGCGTTGTAGGCGATTTCCTGCAGCCTGGCGTCGAGGTTGAGCACCAGGTTGTTGCCGGAAACCGGGGGCGTGCGCGAGAGCACGCGCATCGCGCGGCCGCCGGAGTCGACCTCTACCTCCTCGACGCCGGTGGTGCCGTGCAGATATTTCTCGTAGCTCTGCTCAAGGCCGGTTTTGCCGATGTAGTCGCTGCCGCGGTAATTTGAAAGCCGGCTCTCTTTTTCAAGCACCTCGACTTCGCGCTGGTTGATGCGGCCGATGTGTCCGACCACATGCGAGAAGATCTCGCCCTGGGGATACTGGCGGAACAGCCGTGCCTTGGCCTCGACGCCGGGAAAACGGTAGTGGTGCGCGGCGAAGCGGGAGATTTCCTCGTCCGAAAGCCGGGTGCGGATGGGCAGGCTTTCGAAGCGCTTGCTTTCCTCCAGCAGCTTGCGGAAGCGGCGGCGGTCGCGCGCGGTGATGTCGATGATGGTCGCCAGCTCGTCGATGGTGGCATTGAGGTCTGCGACCTTGCTGGGCGTGATCTCCAGCGTGTAAGCCGAGTAGTTGTGGGCGAGCTCGACGCCGTTGCGGTCGACAATGATGCCGCGGTGGGGTGCGATCGGCAGCACCGAAATGCGGTTGGCCTCGGCAATCGTGCTGTAGTGGCCGTGCTGGACCACCTGCAGGTAGAAAAAGCGCAGGAACAGGATGCCGAACAGCAGCATCACGAAAATGCCGAGCAGGGTGAGGCGCGAGCGGTAGCGCTGCAGTTCACGCTCGGAGTCGCGAATCTCGATGCCGGGGTTGATCGACAGCTCAGACACGGTCCGGGTCGGGGCGCGGGCGTTGCGGCAGCTTGAGCAGGCGGGTCAGCAGCGGCCACAGCGCGGCGCCGACGAAACTGCCGAGGAAATAGGGCAGGCCGGGGAAATCCGCGCCGGCCAGCGCGCGCACCAGCAGCACCACGAGGTCGGTGAGCAGCAGCAGCGGAATCACGTGCAGGATCTGCGGCGCCATCGAGAAGCGCTGCACACGGCGGTGCAGGAAGGTGCCGGCGTAGGCGAGGATCACATAGGCCAGCGCATGCTGGCCGAACAGGCTGCCGTCAGCGATGTCCATCATCAGCCCCAGCAGCCACGCGGTCAGGAAGCCGAACTTGCGCGGCTCATGGATGCACCAGTAGAGCACCAGCAGTGCCACGAAATCCGGCGCCAGCCACGCCGTCCAGCCGCTCCACGGCAGCAGGTTGGCAAGCAGCGCCAGCACCAGCGTGAGCAGGATGAAGCCGGGGCGCACCGGCAGCAGCAGTTCCTGCGGCGTCATGCTGTTCGCGCTCATCCGCCTTTTTTCCTCTTTTTCTGCGCTGTGCCGTCGTATTCCGGCGGCCGCTCCGGTTTTTCAGACATCGGCCCGAGCACCAGCACCTGGGCATGGTTGTGCACGCCGGCCAGCGGCTTGCACTGGATGTTGGCGAACAGGTAGGCGGTGTTGCGCTCCACGTGCGTGATTTGCGCGACCGGAAGCCCCGGCGGATACACGCCGTCGATGCCCGAAGTCACCAGCTGGTCACCGGTCTGGAAGTCGGCCGCCAGCGGGATGAAGCGCAGCTCAAGCCGCCCCTCGTCGCCGGTGCCCGCGAGTACCGCGCGCAGTCCGGTGCGCAGGTTCATCACCGGCACCAAGTGGCCTTTGTCGGTGATCAGCGTGACCTCGGACAGCCAGGGATAGACCCGGGTGACCTGGCCGATCACGCCGACATGGTCCACCACCGGCCGGCCCGCTTCGATGCCGCCCTGGATGCCCCGGTCGATCATCACCTTGCGCGCGAAAGGATCGCGCGCGGCGTAGAGGATTTCGGCGGCCAGCGCCGGCATGCCGGCGCGTTCGCGCACACCGAGCAACCCGCGCAGGTGGGCATTTTCCTGTTGCAGGGCGCGTGCCTGCTGCGCTTCGCGCGCGAGCTCAAGGTTGCGCGCGGCGAGCTGCTGGTTGTCCTCGCGCAGGGCGCCGTGGGTGACGAAAAATTCGGAGATGCGGCGGCCGATCGCTGCCGGCGCCGTGGCGAGCCGCTGCAGCGGATAGAGCACGACCGCGGTGGCCTGGCGCAGCAGCGTGATGTAGTTGAAGCGCGCATCGGCCACCAGCAGCATCAGCGACAGCGTGGACAGCATCAGCAGCCGGGTGAGCGGCGTCGGCCCCGTGCGGAACAGCGGTGGCGGCGTGTGTTCCATCAGGCTTGAATCAGGTTACGGGGGGCAGGCGCAGGGCCGGGGCCTTGAGTCCGAAAAGCAGCCGGCCCGCATTCGCTGCCGGTTGCGGCAATGGAGCGAAGGCGGGCCGGGATGATGAAGGGCATCAGTCGTTGGCGAAGATGCTGCCGAGGTGTTCCAGTTTTTCGAGCGCCTTGCCCGAGCCGCGCACGACGCAGGTCAGCGGATCCTCCGCGATGATCACCGGCAGCCCCGTCTCCTCCATCAGCAGGCGGTCGATGTCCCGCAGCAGCGCGCCGCCACCGGTGAGAACCATGCCTTTTTCGGCGATGTCGGCCGCGAGTTCCGGCGGGGTCTGTTCCAGCGCCGATTTCACCGCGGAGACGATGCTGTTCAGCGGATCGGTCAGCGCCTCGAGGATTTCGTTGCTGGAAATGGTGAAGCTGCGCGGTATACCCTCTGCGAGGTTGCGCCCCTTCACTTCCTTCTCGCGCACCTCGGAGCCGGGGAAGGCGGAACCGATTTCCTTCTTGATCTGCTCGGCGGTGGTTTCGCCGATCAGCATGCCGTAGTTGCGGCGGATGTAGTTGATGATCGCCTCGTCGAACTTGTCGCCGCCGACGCGTACCGAGCCCTTGTAGACCAGTCCGCCCAGCGAGATCACGCCGACTTCGGTGGTGCCGCCGCCGATGTCGACCACCATCGAGCCCGTGGCTTCGCCCACCGGCAGGTCGGCACCGATGGCCGCGGCCATCGGCTCCTCGATCAGGTAGACACGGGAGGCGCCGGCGCCGATGGCGGCGTCGCGGATCGCGCGGCGCTCGACCTGGGTCGAGCCGCAGGGCACGCAGATGATGATGCGCGGGCTCGGCGAGAAGAACTTGCTGCGATGCACGCGCTTGATGAACTGCTTGATCATCTGCTCGGTGATGATGAAGGCGGCGATGACACCGTCCTTCATCGGGCGTATCGCGGTGATGTTGCCGGGGGTGCGGCCGAGCATCTGCTTGGCAGCGAGGCCGACTTCCTGGATCAC
>JAJTHX010000086.1 GCA_021300125.1 Betaproteobacteria bacterium
CGGCAAGATTGCCGTCACCCCGACCAAGGGCCTGATCAAACACCGCGACCTCGCGCTCGCCTACACGCCAGGTGTGGACCAGGTCTGCCTCGAAATCGCCGACAAGCCGGCCGAGGCCAGCAATTACACCGCCCGCGGCAATCTCGTCGCGGTGATCACCAACGGCACCGCGGTGCTGGGCCTGGGCAACATCGGCCCGCTCGCCTCGAAGCCGGTGATGGAAGGCAAGGCGGTGCTGTTCAAGAAATTCGCCGGCATCGACGTCTTCGACATCGAGATCAACGAACTGGATCCGCAGCGGCTGGTGGACGTGATCGCCGCGCTGGAGCCGACCTTCGGTGGCATCAACCTCGAAGACATCAAGGCGCCGGAGTGCTTTTACGTCGAGCGCGAGCTGCGCAAGCGCTGCAAGATCCCGGTGTTCCACGATGACCAGCACGGCACCGCGATCATCGTCAGCGCCGCCTTCACCAACGGCCTCAAGGTCGTGGGCAAGGACATCTCGAAAATCAAGCTGGTGGTCTCCGGTGCCGGCGCCGCGGCGCTGGCCTGCCTGGATCTGCTGGTGTCGCTGGGCCTCAAAAAGGAAAACATCACCGTCACCGACATCGTCGGCGTGGTCTACAAGGGCCGTGCCGAGCTGATGGACGTGGAGAAGGCGCGCTACGCCATCGACACCGACGCCCGCCAGCTGGCCGACGTGATCGCCGGGGCCGATGCCTTCCTCGGCCTTTCCGCCGGCAAGGTGCTCAAGCCCGAGATGGTCAAGCGGATGGCCGAGCGCCCGCTGATCCTGGCACTCGCCAATCCCGAGCCGGAAATCCTGCCCGAGCTGGTGAAGGCAGTTCGCCCCGATGCGGTGATGGCCACCGGCCGTTCGGACTATCCGAACCAGGTCAACAACGTACTGTGCTTTCCGTTCATCTTCCGCGGCGCGCTGGATGTCGGCGCGACCACGATCAACCGCGAGATGGAAATCGCCGCGGTCAACGCGATTGCCTCGCTCGCCCAGGCCGAGCAGTCCGACATTGTGGCCGCCGCCTACGGCGAGCAGGACCTCAAGTTCGGCCCCGACTACCTGATCCCCAAGCCCTTCGACCCGCGCCTGATCGAACACGTCGCGCCGGCGGTGGCCAGGGCCGCGATGGACAGCGGTGTGGCCACGCGCCCGATCACCGACTTCGAGGCCTACAAGGAACGGCTCAACCGCTTTGTCTACCAGTCCGGCCACATCATGCGCTCGGTGTTTGCCGCGGCGAAGAAAGCGCCCAAGCGCGTGGTCTATGCCGAGGGCGAGGAAGAACGCTTCCTGCGCGCCGCGCAGCAGGTGGTGGACGAGGGCATGGCGCGGCCGATCCTGATCGGCCGCCCCGAGGTGATCCAGACCCGCGTCGAGCGCCTCGGCCTGCGCCTGCAGCGCGAGAAGCACTACGACGTGGTCGATCCCAACAGCGACCCGCGCTACCGCGACTACTGGACCGAATACCACCGCCTGACCAAACGCAAGGGCATCTCGGTGGAGATCGCCAAGCTCGACATGCGCCGCCGCCCCACGCTGATCGGCGCGATGCTGGTGCACATGGGCGCGGCCGATGCCATGCTCTGCGGCATCCTCGGCCAGTATGGCCGCCACCTGCGCCTGATCGACCAGGTCATCGGTCGCCGCGCCGGCGTCAACCACTACGCCGCGATGAACACGCTGCTGCTGCCCAAGGGCACCGTCTTCATCTGCGACACCTATGTCAATTTCGACCCCAGCGCCGAGCAGATCGCCGAATCCACGATCCTCGCCGCCGAGGAAATCCGCCGCTTCGGCGTGACCCCCAAGGCGGCGATGCTGTCGCATTCGAGCTTTGGCGGCAGCGACAGCGCCACCGCGCAGAAAATGCGCCGCGCGCTGGAGCTGGTGATGGAGCGGGACCCCAACCTCGAGATCGAAGGCGAGATGCAGGGCGACATGGCGCTGTCCGAAGAGATCCGCCTGCGCGCGCTGCCCGACAACCGCCTCAAGGGCATGGCCAACCTGCTGATGATGCCCAACCTCGACGCGGCCAACATCTCGTTCAACCTGCTCAAGACCGCGGCCGGCGACGGCATCACCATCGGCCCGATGCTGCTCGGTGCGGCGAAGCCGGTGCACATCATCACGCCGTCGTCCACCGTGCGCCGCATCGTCAACATGACTGCGCTGGCGGTGGTGGATGCCGGCGCGCAGCGCGGCGAGCAGAAGCCGCTGATCTGAGCGGCGCGCCACTTGCAATGTCCGGGCTGTTGATCGGGCGCATGACTTTGTAGAGCCCGCTCCGCGCAGCGATGCGGGGAGAAAGGGAGTGAAAGGGAGTGTTAAGGGTAAGGGAACACCTGAAGTGAAGCAGGGGCAGGGAGAGGGGCTGCAGCAAAGCGCAGCATGTTTATAAGTATTTGATTTTATTGACTAATTTTTAACCACACGACCATGGCCAAATTCCGCATCGAACACGACACGATGGGCGAGATCGACGTGCCCGACAACATGCTGTGGGGCGCGCAGACCCAGCGCAGCCTGCATCACTTCCATTTCCCCGGCGAGACCATGCCGCTGCCGGTGGTGCACGCGCAGGTGATGGTTAAAAAAGCCGCCGCGCTCACCAACATGGCGCTCGGCGTGCTCGACAAGAAAAAGGGCGGGGCCATCGTCAAGGCCGCCGATGAAGCGCTCGCCGGCCAGTGGGATGCGCATTTCCCGCTGGTGGTGTGGCAGACCGGCTCCGGCACCCAGACCAACATGAACGTCAACGAGGTGCTCGCCAACCGCGCCTCGGAGATCCTCGGCGGCAAGCGCGGCGCCAACCGCCTCGTGCACGAGAACGACGACGTCAACAAGGGCCAGTCCTCCAACGACACCTTCCCCACGGCGATGCACGTGGCCGCGGTGATCGCGCTGGAAAAACAGCTCAAGCCCGCGGTGAAAAAGCTGCGCAACACGCTGGAC
>JAJTHX010000098.1 GCA_021300125.1 Betaproteobacteria bacterium
CATCCTGGTCAATGAAGTCGGCTTCCCGGCTGAAGACATCATCATCGACCCCAATATCTTCGCGATTGCCACCGGCATCGAGGAGCACAACCGCTACGCCATCGATTTCATCGAGGCCACGCTCTGGATCCGCCAGAACCTGCGCCATGCGCGCGTCAGCGGCGGCCTGTCGAACGTGTCGTTCTCGTTCCGCGGCAACGATCCGGTGCGCGAGGCCATCCACACCGCCTTCCTTTACCACGCGATCAAGGCCGGGCTGACCATGGCCATCGTCAACGCCGGCCAGATCGGCGTCTACGACGACATTCCGAAGGATCTGCTCGAACATGTCGAGGACATTCTCTTCGACCGCCGGCCCGATGCCGCCGAGCGCATGGTCGCCTTTGCCGAGACGGTGAAGGGCAAGGGCAAGGTTGCGACCGAGGACCTGGCCTGGCGCTCGGCGCCGGTGCGCGAGCGCCTGACGCATGCGCTGGTCAAGGGCATCACGCAGTGGATCGTCGAGGACACGGAAGAGATGCGCGCCGAGATCGAGGCGCGCGGCGGGCGCCCGATCGAGGTCATCGAAGGGCCGCTGATGGACGGCATGAACGTGGTTGGCGACCTCTTCGGCGCCGGCAAGATGTTCCTGCCGCAGGTGGTGAAGTCTGCTCGGGTGATGAAGCAGGCGGTGGCGCACCTGGTGCCCTTCATCGAGGCGGAGAAGGCGCGCCTGGGTGACCTCAAGCCCAAGGGCAAGATCGTGCTCGCCACGGTCAAGGGCGACGTGCACGACATCGGCAAGAACATCGTGGCCGTGGTGCTCCAGTGCAACAACTACGAAGTCGTCAACATGGGCGTGATGGTGCCGTGGAAGGACATCGCGGAAACCGCGGCGCGCGAGAAGGCCGACATCATCGGCCTCTCGGGCCTGATCACGCCCTCGCTGGAGGAAATGGCGCACAACGCGCGCGAAATGCAGCGCGCCGGCATGACCATCCCGCTGCTGATCGGCGGCGCCACCACTTCGCGTGTGCATACTGCGGTGAAGATCGCGCCGAACTATTCAGGCCCGGTGGTGTGGGTGCCCGATGCGTCGCGCAGCGTCAGCGTGTGCTCGAGCCTGCTTTCCGACGAGCAGCGCCAGGGCTACCTGAATGACCTCGCGGCGGACTACGAACGCGTGCGCGAGCAGCACGCCGGCAAGAAGGGCCCGGAACTGATTGCGCTGGCGCAGGCCCGTGCCAACGCCCCCGCACTCGACTGGAAGTCGTACACACCGCCCAAGCCGCAGATGCTCGGCCTGAAGCCGTTGAAAAATTACGACCTGGCCGAGATCGCCCGCCACATCGACTGGGGTCCGTTTTTCCAGACCTGGGATCTCGCCGGCCCGTACCCGGCAATCCTGGAGGATGCCGTGGTCGGCGCCGAAGCGCGGAAGGTATATGACGACGCGCAGGTGATGCTGAAAAAAATCATCGAGGGCCGCTGGCTCACCGCCAACGGCGTCTACGCGCTGTACCCGGCGGCGCGCGTCGGCCACGAGGATATCGCGATCTATGCCGACGAGTCGCGGCAGCAGCCGCTGATGACCTGGCACAACCTGCGCCAGCAGAACCGCAAGCCGGCCGGCAACGCCAACCAGTGCCTCGCCGATTTCATCGCCCCGGCGGACTCCGGCGTGCGCGATTACATCGGCCTGTTCGCGGTGACCGCCGGCCTCGGCATCGAAAAGCACCTCGAGCGCTTCGAGAAGGCCAAGGACGATTATTCGTCGATCCTGCTCAAGGCGCTGGCCGACCGGCTGGCCGAGGCCTTCGCCGAGCTGCTGCACCTGCGCGTGCGCCGCGAATTCTGGGGCTACGCCGCGGACGAGTCGCTCGGCAATGAGGCGCTGATCGCGGAGAAATACCGCGGCATCCGCCCCGCGCCCGGTTATCCGGCCTGTCCCGACCACACCGAAAAGGCGGCGCTGTTCGACGTGCTGCAGGCCTCGCGCATCGACATGCGCCTGACCGAGTCCTTTGCCATGTGGCCCGCATCCTCGGTCAGCGGTTTCTACCTGTCGCATCCGCAGTCGCAGTACTTTGCGGTGGGCAAGATCGACCGCGACCAGGTTGCCGACTATGCTCAGCGCAAGGGGCTCAGCCTGGAGGACGCCGAGCGCTGGCTCGCGCCCAACCTCGGCTACAACCCGGCCTGAGCGGATGCCATGAGCGCGGCCGCCGCCCGCTTTCTCGCACTTGCTGACCGCGGCGGTCGCCGGGGCTGGCGTTACTGGGTGGGCTTGCCTGCAATCGTCGTGCTGTGGCTTCAGGGCGGGGGAGAAGCCTATGAGGCGGCGCTGGTGCTGCCGCTCGGTGTGGTCACCGAATTCGTTGCCCTCAATGCCAGCATCCTGGTCCTGCTCGTGGCGACCGTGCTGGTGGTGACACTGCTGCACCGGCGTTCCTGGCGCACGCTGGTGACGCCGTACCCGGCCATCGACTGGCGGCGCATGGCGGCCGCGGCTGCGGTCTGGGGCGGCCTGCTGCTGCTGTTCGCGCTGATCGAGGCGGCGCTGTACCCGGGGCGCTATGTCTGGACGTTCGAGCCGGCGCTGTGGTGGCCTTTTGCAGCCGCGGTACTGCTGCTCACGCCGCTGCAGTGCTTCGCCGAGGAACTGGCCTTCCGCGGCTATCTGGTGCAGGGGCTCGGCCGGCTGTGGGCGGCGCCGTGGTTCGTGATCATCGCCAGCGCGCTGCTGTTCACGCTGCCGCACCTGCTCAATCCCGAGGTCGGCGCCTACGGTTTCTGGCTGATGGCGGCGAACTATTTCGCGATGGGGCTGTTCCTGGCCTGGATCACGCTGCGCGACGGCCGGCTTGAGCTTGCGATCGGCGCCCATGCGGCGAACAATGTGCTGCTGGCCCTGACCGTGAATTACGAAGCATCCGTCTTCGACACGCCCTCGATGTTCACCGCTGACACGCTCGATCCCGCCTATTCGCTGCTCACGCTGGTGATCAGTGCGGCGGTGTTTGCGCTGTGGGCCTTCCGCAACCGTGTCCCCGGCAGGGCCCCCGCCATGGCTGAAACCGGCTTCAGTCCGCAGGCGCTGCAGTGCTTTGCCGAAACCGGTTTTGTCATCGAGCGCGGCCTGCTGGGGGATACCCTGCGGCTGCACATGCTCGCCGCCGCCGAACGCGACC
>JAJTHX010000282.1 GCA_021300125.1 Betaproteobacteria bacterium
CGAAGGGGCAGGCGCCGGATGCGCGCGTACTGGCTGCGATCTCCGGCAATCCCGCCGCCCACCTCGGCGAAGCGCGGTTGGAAACCCGCAGCCGCGCCGCGCGCGAAACCACCATGTTTGCGGTACACCGCCTGGCACGCAGCTCGCCGCAGCAGGCGGCGGCGCACTGGACCCGGCTCGCACCGCAGTTTTCGCCGGAGGAGCGCGCCTATGTCTGGGGCATGATCGCCTACCTCGGCGCGATGCGCCACGATCCGCAGGCGCTTGAATGGTTCTCGCGGGCCGCGGACATGAGCGACCTGCAGAACGCCTGGCGCGTGCGCGCCGCGCTGCGCGCGAAGCGCTGGCCGGAAGTGCTGGCCGCGATCAACGCGATGACGCCCAAGGAGGCCGAGGATCCGGCCTGGCGTTACTGGAAGGCGCGCGCGCTGAAGGCCACCGGCCGCGAGGCCGAGGCACAGGCGCTGTTCAAGCCGCTATCGGCGGAATTCAATTTCTACGGACAGCTGGCGCTGGAGGAGCTCGGGGGTGCCGTGCAATCGCCGGCGACGGCCTTCCGGCCCGGCGAGGCCGAGATCGCGGCCATCGCGTCGCGGCCCGGCATCCAGCGCGCACTGACGCTGTTCCGTCTCGACGCGCGACTGGAGGCCGTGCGCGAATGGCTGTGGGCGATCCGCGGCATGAGCGACCGCCAGCTGCTCGCCGCGGCCGAAGTCGCGCGCCGCCATGCGATCTGGGACCGCGCCATCAACACCGCCGACCGCACCGTGTTCGAGCACGATTTCGGGCTGCGCTACCTCGCGCCGTACCGCGAGCAGCTGCGCGCCGCGGCCAGGCAGGTGGACCTCGACGAAGCCTGGGTCAACGGCCTGATCCGCCAGGAAAGCCGCTTTCTCGCGCAGGCGCGTTCGCGCGTCGGCGCGAGCGGCCTGATGCAGCTGATGCCGGCTACCGCGAAGTGGGTTGCCGGCCGCCTCGGGCTCAAGGACTGGCACTGGGGTCAGGTCAACGACATCGAGACCAACCTGAGCCTCGGCACCTACTACCTGCGCCACGTGCTCGACACCCTCGACGGCAGTCCGGTGCTCGCCTCTGCCGCCTACAATGCCGGCCCGGGCAGGGCACGCGCCTGGCGTGCCGACCAGTCGATGGAGGCCGCGGTCTACGCCGAGTCGATCCCGTTCAACGAGACGCGCGACTACGTCAAGCGGGTGATGGCGAACTCCAGCTACTACGCCCACAATTTCAGCCAGCAGCTGCAGTCCCTGCGTGCGCGCATCGGCAGCATCGAGCCGCGCAACCGCGACCGCGAAAAGCCACTGGCGGATACACCATGAACGCCATGACGAGTGATGCATGATGAACGATGAGCAGCAAACCCGCACCGCAACCCCCGGCCTGAACCGGGATTTCCCGGCCGTCACTCACCACGCAGCGCTTATCGCCGTCATCGGCGGCACCGGTTTCGTCGGCCGCCATCTGTGCCGGCAGCTCGCCGCGCGCGGCTACCGCGTGCGCGTGCCCACACGCAACCGCGAGCGCGCGAAACCGCTGATCCTGCTGCCCACCGTGGACGTGGTCGAGGCCGACGTTCACGACCCGCTTGCACTGCAGGCCGTGGTTGCCGGCTGCGACGCGGTCATCAACCTGGTCGGTGTGCTGCACGACGGCCGTGGCCGCAGGGGCTTTGCCGGCGCCCATGTCGAACTGGCCCGGACCGTGGTCGGGGCCTGCAGGGCGGCCGGGGTGCGGCGGCTGCTGCACATGAGCGCGCTCGCCGCGGCAGCGGACGCGCCCAGCGCCTACCTGCGCAGCAAGGGCGAGGCGGAGCGCATCGTGCGCGAGTCTGGCCTCGACTGGAGCATTTTCAGGCCGTCGGTGATTTTCGGCCCCGAAGACAGCTTCCTCAACCTGTTCGCCCGCCTGTCGCGGCTGATGCCGGTGCTGGTGCTGGCCTCGCCCGATGCGAAGTTCCAGCCGGTGTATGCCGGCGATGTTGCAGAGGCCTTTGTGCGCGCGCTGGGCGATCGGTCGAGTTACGGGCGCAGCTACGACCTGGCCGGCCCCCGGCGCTACAGCCTGCGTGAACTGGTGGCCTGGGTCGGCCGCACCACCGGCCGCCCTCGGCCGATCATCGGCCTCAATCCTGCATTGTCGTACTGCCAGGCGCTGGCGATGGAATGGCTGCCGGTGAAACTGATGACCCGCGACAACCTGCGTTCGATGGCTGTGGTCAATGTCAGCGACCAGCCCTTTCCCTTCGGCATCCGGCCGCAGGCGCTGGAAGCGCTGGCGCCGTCCTGGCTGCGCGAGGACAACCCGCGCATGGCCTACGACCGCATGCGCAGCCGCGCTGGTCGCTGAAACGCCGCCCTTGACCACGCACTCTGCTGCAGCGCTTGCGGCCGGCGACGGTCTGCTGCTGTGGCTGGCCTGGGCGGCAAGCCTGCTGCCGCTGTGCCGCCGCGCTGCCTGGGCGCCTCTGCGCGAAGCGGGGCGTTTCAACCTGTGGTGCGCCGCCATTGCCGTCACCTTCACCCTGTGGTGCATCCGCTACACGCTGCAACCCGGGCTCAGCCTGCATCTTCTGGGCGCCACCGTGCTGACCCTGATGTTCGGTCCGTGGCTGGCGCTGGCTGCGCTGAACCTGGTGGCCGTTGCCGCCGCGGTAACGGGCATCAGTACCGCGGCTGGCTATCCTGCGCTGGTACTGCTGGCCGGTGTTGTTCCGGTCGCGGTGTCGGCCGGGATATTGCGCGCAGCCGAGCGCTGGCTGCCCCCCAACCTGTTCGTGTTCATCTTCGTTGCCGGTTTTTTTGGCGGCGCCTTGGCAAAGGCGGTGCAGGCACTGGCGACGGCCGCGCTGTTCGCCCTGTACGGCGGCGTCGCGACCACCGGCGTGCTCGACTATTATCTGCCCTATGCCCTGCTGCTCGCCTGGGGTGAAGCCTTCATGACCGGCATGATCGTAGCCCTGATGGTGGCTTGGTATCCGCAATGGATAAGCCTGTTCGACGACCGCCGTTATCTCGCACGGCGCCGGAACTGATGCGATGAAAATCTATGTCGTTGGCGGTGCGGTGCGCGACGAGCTGCTCGGCCTGCCGGTGCAGGACCGCGACCATGTCGTTGTCGGCGCGACGCCGGAAGAGATGATCCGCCGCGGCTTCCGTCCGGTGGGTCGTGATTTTCCGGTGTTCCTGCATCCCGAGACCCACGAGGAATACGCGCTGGCGCGCACCGAGCGCAAGACCGCCCCCGGCTATCACGGCTTCGCTTTCCACGCCGCGCCGGATGTGACGCTGGAACAGGACCTAGAACGCCGCGACCTCACCATCAACGCGATGGCGCGTGATGACGACGGCCGTCTGATCGATCCCCACCACGGCGCCGAGGATCTGGGCGAAGGCCTGTTGCGCCATGTCAGCCCGGCGTTTGCCGAGGATCCGGTGCGCATCCTGCGCGTGGCGCGCTTTGCCGCGCGCTTCGGTTTCTCGGTGGCGCCGGAAACCCAGGCGCTGATGCGGCAGATGGTCGAGGCCGGCGAGGCCGATGCGCTGGTCGCGGAACGGGTCTGGCAGGAACTGGTGAAGGGTCTGATGGAGCGCACGCCTTCGACGATGTTCGCGGTGCTGCGTGATTGCGGCGCGCTGGGCCGCGTGCTGCCGCAGATGGATGCGCTGTATGAAGACGACGCGATGCAGCAGGCGCTGGCCGCGCTGGATGCCGTGGCGGCAACGCAGCAGGCCACGCTCGAAGTGCGCGTGGCCGTGCTGCTGCGCGCGCTGGAACCGGAGGCGATCGAAGCGCTGGCGACGCGGCTGCGCCTGCCTGCCGGCTGCCGTGACCTTGCGCTGCTCGCCGCGCGTCATGCGCATGCACTGGCCGATGCCGATGGGCTCGATGCCGACGAATTGTCGGCACTGATGGAGGCGGCCGATGCGTGGCGGCGGCCGGAGCGTTTTCGCGAACTGGTCGAGGCTGCGCTCGCCGGCGAGCGCGATGTGCAGCGTGCACGCACCCGCCTGCGCCGCGCGCATGAAGCCGCGCTCGCGGTCGATGCCGGCGCGGTGGCGAAGGCGCAGGCTGATGCTGCCGCGATCAAGGCTGCAGTTGCCCGCGCGCGCCTGGCCGCCATTGCAGGCGCAATAAAATAATCAATGAAATCAATCATTTAAGGAGAGCGCCATGATCGACTTTTATACCTGGAGCACGCCCAACGGCCGCAAGGTCTCGATCATGCTCGAGGAATGCGGGCTGCCCTACCGCGCGCATGCGGTGAACATCGGCAAGAACGAACAGTTCACGCCGCAATTCATCGCCATCAATCCCAACAGCAAGATTCCCGCGATCGTCGATCCCGAAGGTCCCGATGGCCGGCCGATTTCGATCATGGAATCCGGCGCGATCCTGGTCTACCTCGCCGGCAAGACCGGGAAATTCCTGCCGCAGGCGGTGCGCGGCCGCTACGAAGTGCTGCAGTGGCTGATGTTCCAGATGGGCGGCGTCGGCCCGATGTTCGGCCAGGTGCACCATTATCTGCGCGCGGCGAAGGAACCGGTGCCCTATGCGATCGAACGTTACACCACCGAAACGCGCCGCCTCTACGGCGTGCTCGATGCCCACCTCGCGAACCATGAATGGCTCG
>JAJTHX010000190.1 GCA_021300125.1 Betaproteobacteria bacterium
CAGCCAGGACCGGATTATTTCTTGGCCTGGGTGGTGAAGGTGATCTTGGGATAACCCGCGATCTGCGCCGCCTCCATCACGCGCACCACGGACTGATGTGACGCGTTGGCGTCGGCGTTGATCACGATCACCGGGTCCTTCATGTCGCCCGCGGCGCGCTTGAGCGCCTCGGCCAGCGCGGCGGGGTTGCCCGAGGGCACCGTGCTGCGGTTGATGCTGGTGTTGCCCTTGGCGTCGACCGCGACATCGAGCTTTGACGGACGCTCCGGCGCCTTGCCGGCCTCGGCAGTGGGCAGGTTGATCTGCAGTTCGGCGAAGCGCGAATAGGTGGTGGTGACCATCAGGAAGATCAGGATCACCAGCAGCAGGTCGATCAACGGGATGAAGTTGATCTCGGGTTCTTCACGGAAATTGCGGCTGCGCAGTTTCATCGCCGGGACTTATGCGTTGCGCTCGCCATGCACCAGTTCGACCAGCTTCACCGCCTGCATCTGCATTTCCACCATCAGTGCATCGACCCTGGCGCGGAAGTAGCGGTAGAACACCATGCTCGGTACCGCGACCACCAGGCCGAAGGCGGTGTTGTAGAGCGCGATCGAGATGCCCTGGGCGAGCGCCAGCGGGTTGCTGCCGGTTGGCGACTGCGAGCCGAAAATCTCGATCATGCCGATCACGGTGCCGAACAGGCCGAGCAGCGGCGAGATCGCGGCAATGGTGCCGAGGCTGGTCAGGAAACGCTCAAGGTCGAGCGAGACCACGTGGCCGGCTTCCTCGATCGCCTCGCGCATCACTGCAGGCGAATGTTTTTCCTGGCGCAGTCCCGCGGCAAGGATCTGCCCGAGCGGGGCGGCGGCTGCAAGCTGCGACAGCAGCTGCGGGGTCACGCCGTTCTGGCGGTAGGCCTGAACCGCGTGGTTGAGCATGTCTTTGGGCAACACCACGTTGTGGCGCAGCGACCACAGCCGTTCACCGATGATTGCCAGCGCGAGCACAGAGCACAGGATCAGCGGCCAGATCGGCCAGCCGGCCGCTTCGATAATGGAAATCACTTGTGGGATTCCGTTCTTGCGTTTACGAAATGGTGTTTGAGAACCGGCGCAGCGCGGAAGGGCGCGGCATGAAAAAAATTCGCGTAACTGTAGCCGCCGCACCGCGAATCAGCAAGCGCGCTGCGGCGAAGCCCTTGAGTCGCAAGGCACTTTTCGGATTGTCCACAAAAGCTGTGGATAAGGCTGTGCGCAGCCTGGGCACAGATGCGCCAAGTGCAGCGCCGGCCTCGCTTTTTGCCTGGCTGCGCAATGCTTGACCTCTAAAATTATTCAATAAAAACATGTGCTTATCAAATTACCGGTAACGGATATACTGCACGCCATGGTTTTACTGGCAATTGACAACGCCGAACTGGCCCATGGCCTGCATCCGCTGCTGGACAGCGCCCGCCTGACGCTGCAGGCCGGCGAGCGCATCGGTCTCATCGGCCGTAACGGCAGCGGCAAATCCTCGCTGCTGCAGATCATCGCCGGGCACGGCATGCTCGACGGCGGTGAAATCCGCCGCGCCGATGCGCTGCACATGGTGCTGGTCGAGCAGGAGCCGGAGCTGCCGGCCGCGGCATCGCTGCATGACAGCCTGGCGCTGCGTGGCGGGCTGGCCGCAATCAGCGACGAACGCGAGCGCTGGCGCCTCGACGCGCGCATGGCCGCATGCCTGCAGCGCTTCGGGCTCGATGGCGGGCGCTCGCCCGCGACCTGTTCCGGGGGCGAGTGCAAGCGCGCGGCGCTGGCGCTGGCTTTTGCCCTGCAGCCCGACCTGCTTCTGCTCGACGAGCCGACCAACCACCTCGACATCGCGGGCATTACGCTGCTCGAGGACTGGCTGCTCCGGGGCGGCCCGCATTCGGCGATCGTGATCACCCATGACCGCGCTTTCCTCGACCGTGTCGCCACGCGCATCGTCGAACTCGATCGCGGGCTGCTGCGGTCTTATCCCGGCAATTTCGCGGCATACGAGGCGCGCAAGGCCGATGAGCTGGCTGCGGAGGAAAAGGCCAACCGCCGTTTCGACAAGTTCTGGGCGCAGGAAGAGGTGTGGATCCGCAAGGGCGTCGAAGCTCGGCGCACCCGCAATGAAGGCCGGGTATTGCGGCTCGAGGCGCTGCGGGTTGAACGTGCGGTGCGGCGCGAGCGCATGGGCAATGTCAGGCTCGCGCTTTCAGCCGGCGAGCGTTCCGGCAAGCTGGTTGCAGAACTCGAGGACGTGTCGAAGTCCCTCGGCACGCGCACGGTGGTGCGCAACCTCGACCTGCGTGTCATGCGCGGCGACCGCATCGGGCTGATCGGTGCCAACGGCGCCGGCAAGACCACGCTGATCAAGCTGATCCTCGGCGAGCTGCCGCCGGACGCCGGCACGGTGCGCCTGGGCAGCAACCTGCGCGTGGCCTATTTCGACCAGCTGCGGACACAACTCGATCCCGAACGCACGCTGGCCGACACCATCAGTCCCGGTTCCGAGTGGGTCGAGACCGCCGGCGGGCGCAAGCATGTGATGAGTTATCTCGGCGACTTCCTGTTTCCGCCCCAGCGCGCCCAGGCCAAGGTCTCGATTCTCTCGGGTGGCGAGCGCAACCGCTTGCTGCTGGCGCGGCTGTTCGCGCAGCCGGCCAACCTGCTGGTCCTCGACGAGCCGACCAATGACCTTGACATTGAATCGCTGGAATTGCTCGAGGACACTCTGCAGTCCTATTCAGGCACGCTGCTGCTGGTCAGCCACGACCGTGCTTTTCTCGACAACGTGGTGACGCAGACCCTCGCCGCCGAGGGTGACGGCCGCTGGAAGGAATACGTCGGCGGGTACAGCGACTGGCTGGCGCAGCGGCTGCAGACGCCGGCCCCGGCTGATGTGGCCCCGGCAAAGGTGTCGCCCGCGGAAAAGGCGCCTCGTCAGGCTGGCGCGCGCAGCAAGCTCAGTTACAGGGAGCAGCGTGAACTGGGGCAGTTGCCTGATGAACTGGAGGCACTGGAGCGTGAACAGGCTGAACTGACGGCACGCATGGCAGGTGCCGATTATCACCGCCAGGGGGCGGCGCAGCTGAAATCGGATGGCGAGCGGCTGGCTGAAATCGAAAGCCTGCTCGATGAAAAATTCATGCGCTGGTCCGAGCTGGACCAGCGCGCAGCCCAGGCCGCCGGTGCCTGAAACGGGAGCACGCAGGAGCAGACATGAGCGGCAATGAGCTGTCAGGGCAGGTGGCAATCGTCACCGGAGCCACACGCAAACGCGGCCTGGGCCGGGCGATCGCGCTGAGCCTCGCGCAGGCCGGCGCCGACGTCGCGGTCACCGGGGCCAGTGCAAAAGGCAGCCTGACCGAGGATGAACGGCAGGAGGGCTGGCTGGGCCTCTCCAGCGTGGTCGATGAAATCCGCGCGCTGGGCCGCCGCGCCCTCGGCGTCGTGGTCGATGTCAGCGATGCCGCCGCGGTGTTTCGTGCACACCCGAACTACCGCGCGCCTGAG
>JAJTHX010000354.1 GCA_021300125.1 Betaproteobacteria bacterium
CTACAGGCCTTCGGCGGCGGCCTGGTCCTTGTGGTAGGTGGCGTAGACGATGACCGGGATCTTGAGCGCGCCCAGGTGCTGTTCGAGCAGCGGCTTCACATCCTTCCAGTCGAGGCGGCCGACACCGGTGGCCAGGCGTGGCAGCGCGATGCTGGTGAAGTGCTCGGTCTCGGCCAGTTTCGCCAGTTCGCGCAGGGCATGGCCGACATGCTGCAGAGTCGCCGGTCCCGGCGTGCCGCCGTGATGGCCCTCGATCGCGTTCTGGGTGAACAGGTTGACGATCTTGCGGCCTTCGGCGCCCATCCAGGTCCACAGCGTGCCCGCCTTGGGGTGCTTGGACTGGCAGTAATGGCGGAAATCCTTGTACATCGAGGGCCACTGCTCGCGCAGCTGCAGTGCGAGGCCGGTGTGGAACGGGTCGTTGGGGGCAACGCCATGGGTGATGACCTGTGCCTTGCTGAGCAGCAGGTCGCCGCTGACTTCCTTGATCATGAGGATTCTCCGTTGAGGAGGGGGCTGAAACGCCCCCACACCTGTAGGCTAGGGCCGGAGCAGCCCCGGTGTTTTGATGCAACGCAAACCTTGTGCGCGGCACCGACCGCGGCCGGGCTCACATGCTGGAACAACTCGCTTTTGCGCCGGGCACGGTATTACACTGCCGTGCGGTCGCGGCACCTGCTTTGACAACAATACTGTCCGCTGCGCCCATTCCGGAGGAGAGCATGAACAAAAACCTGTTGTGGATTGCAGGCGCCCTTGCGGGCAGCCTGCTCGGTGTCAACGCGGTGTTTGCCCAAGCCTGGCCCAGCAAGCCGATACGCATGGTGGTGCCCTTCGCACCCGGCGGCAATACCGACATCATCGCCCGCGCCATCGCCCCGCGCATGACCCAGGACCTCGGCCAGCAGATCCTGATCGACAACCGCGGCGGCGCCGGCAGCACGCTGGGCACCGCCATCGTCGCCAAGTCGCCGCCCGATGGCTACACCATCGGCATGGTGTCGAGCGCCCACGTGATCAACCCCGGCGTGCGCAAGAGCCTGCCCTACGATTCGGTCGCCGATTTCGCGCCGATCACGCTGGTGGCCGACGTGCCCAACGGCCTCGCCATCCATCCCTCGCTGCCGGCGAAGGACATCCGCCAGCTGGTTGCGCTGGCGAAGGCGCGCCCCGGACAGCTGGCCTATGCCACGCCGGGCCACGGCACCTCGACCCACCTCGCGATCGAAATGCTGTCGCACGCAGCCGGCGGCCTGAAGATGCTGCACGTGCCCTACAAGGGCGTCGGCCCGGCCACCACCGACGTCATCGCCGGCAATTCGCAGATGATTTTTGCCGCGCTGCCGGCGTTCATCGAGTTCGTGCGCGCCGGGCGGCTGCGCATGATTGCCCAGGCAGGCGTCAAGCGTTCGCCCGCGGCGCCGGATGTGCCGACGATGATCGAACAGGGCTACAAGGACTTCATCGTCTCCAGCGGCTTCGGCATGTTTGCACCGGCAAAGACGCCGCGCCCGATCATTGACCGCGTCAACGCCGCGGTGGTCAAGGCGCTGTCCGACCCCGCGGTGCGCAACGGCCTGTCCAGCCAGGGCGCCGAGCCGGTGGGCAATTCGCCCGATGAATACGACCGTTACAACCGCGCCGAGATCGAGCGCTGGACCCGCGTTGCGCGCGCTGCCGGCGTGGTGCCGGAGTAAGCCGTCTCCCCCCTCATTTCACTGAACCAACGGAACCCACAGGAGCCCGCAGCATGAGCCGCAGCAAATACAAGGTGTCGCAGCCGCGCAAGATGAAACTGATCGTCGAGAAGGACGTGCAGATCCCGATGCGCGACGGCACCATCCTCTACGCCGACGTTTTCCGCCCCAACTTCAAGGACAAGGTGCCGGTGCTGTTCAACACCAGCGTCTACCAGAAGGACAAGGTGTGGAGCCCGCCTGCCGACCTCGAGGAGAAGGCCAATCCCTACATGTGCTGGGAGACCGCCAATCCGCTGTGGTGGTGCCCGCGCGGCTATGCCTGCGTGCGCCTTGATTCACGTGGCGCCGGCCGCTCGCCCGGCAAGTCGGAACCGAGCTCCTTCCAGGAGGCGCTGGATACCTATGACGCGATCGAGTGGCTGGCGAAGCAGCCGTGGTGCTCCGGAAACGTCGGCATGTCCGGCATTTCCTACCACGCCTCCTCGCAGTGGCGCGCCGCGAAAATGCAGCCGCCGTCGCTCAAATGCATCATGCCCTGGGAGGGCCGCGCCGACCAGTACCGCGACCAGGCCTACCACGGCGGCATTTTCGCGCTGGGTTTCATCGGCAACTGGTGGCTCACCCATACCGCGCACCACCTGCTGGGCAAGCCGCGCAGCTACAACCCCGATGCCTTCCACAATGACATGATGTGGAACTACATGCGCAACGACCTTGACTCCGAATACTGGCGCATGAACAGCGCGGAGTGGGACAAGATCAAGGTGCCGGTGTATTCGGTCGGCAACTGGGGCGGCTTCTCGATGCACCTGCGCGGCAATACCGAGGGCTACATGAACGCCGCCGCCAGGCACAAGAAACTGTGCGTGCACACCGGCTCGCACTTCCATCCCTATCACTCGGAGGAGGGCCGCCTCGACCAGCTGCGCTGGTTCGACTACTGGCTCAAGGGCATCGACACCGGCATCATGGACGAGCCCCCGGTCAAACTCGAAATCCGCACCGGCGGCAGCAAGCAGCGCTACCCCTTCCGCTTCGAGAACGAGTGGCCGCTCAAGCGCACCAAGTGGACCAAGTATTACCTGAACATCGAGCGCGCGCCGACCGAGAAGGAAGAACTGCTCGAAGGCACGCTGGTGAAGACCCCGCCGCGCAACCCCGCCAAGGCCACCTATTCCGGCAGCGGAGCCACCAGCGCCGGCGTGGCGTCGGCCTCGTCGCTCGCCACCACCCATGGTCACGGCGCCAGCGGGCGCAACGGCGTGTCCTTCGTCACGCCGCCGCTGGCCGAGGACACCGAGATCACCGGGCCGCTGGTCGCGCACCTGTGGGTGTCGAGCAGCTCCGAGGACATGGACATTTTCGTCACCATCCGCAACATCGATCCCGACGGCCATGATGTGTGCGAGGTCGGCCAGCACGGCCAGCCGGTGCCCTGCGTGACCAAGGGCTGGCTGCGCGCCTCGCACCGCAAGCTCGACCCGAAGAAGTCGCTGCCGTACCGGCCGTTCCATGCGCACGACGAGCGGCAGTGGCTGAAGAAGGGTGAGATCGTCGAGTGCCGCGTCGAGGTGTGGCCGACCAGCATGGTGTTCAAGAAGGGCCATCGCATCCGCGTCGACATCCAGCCGCGCGACGGCATCGGCAGCGCGCCGTACACGCACTACCACGGCGATTACAACGCGGGCGCGAAGAACACCATCTATGCCGGCGGCAAGACACCGTCGCATCTGCTGCTGCCGATCATTCCGGCGAAGGGCAAACGCTAGCAGCTGCAGCGTCCTGCCCACGAAAAAGGCGCCGCAAGGCGCCTTTTTTTGCGGCGGTATGCGTTGTCTCAGTCCGGATCCAGCGTTTCGCGCACCCAGGCCAGCACGGCGGCGAGCCGCGGCGGCAGGTAGTCCTCGGCTTCATCGAAGCCGACCCAGCGTGCTTCGTCGTAGGCCGGATGGCCCAGTTCGTTGACGACGGACAGGGTCACCGTCTCGGTCCGGGTGATCGCCAGGTAGTAGCGCGCGATCTCGCCGGTGCCGTAGGCGATGGTTTCCTTGTGCGATTCCGCGGCGTCGAAACTCAGGTCCGAAATGCCGGTGCCTTCGCTGGCCTCGCGCCTTGCCGCATCGATTGCGCTTTCGCCATCCTCAACCAGCCCCTTGGGGAAATCCCAGTGCCGGCCTGCACGCAGCACCAGCAGGCGCCAGCTGCCGGCGCTGCGCCGGGCGATGACCACGCCGGCGGAACGGATGACGGTCGCAGGGGCGGGTACGGTCACGGCATCTGGATCTTGCCGCCGGGCCCGCCCAGCCCGCCCATGCCGCCGCCACCGGCGCCGGGCACCACGATGGACGAAGCCTGCTGGCGGCGCAGTTCCTGCAGCTCGCGCACCGTGCGCTCGACCGCTTCCTTGGCCGACTCGGCAAATTTGTCCACAGCCTCACCAAGGTCTTTCGCCTCGATCTCGAAATTGATCGGCAGCGGGCCGGCGTTGGTCATGATCTGCGCCTCGCCGACATACAGCGTCGGCCGCGCGGGATCGTCGGCGCCGCTGCGGGTGACCGGGATCATGCGGCGGATGGTGCCGACCTTGCGGTCGGTGATGATGTCCTCGCGATAGAGCGACGCGGCGTCCATTTTGGCGTCGGCGGGGTCGGGTCTCTGGGCCATGATTGCGCAATACCTGTGGTGAGTGGAATGCCCAAGCGTATCAAAAACGCGGGAGCCGTTCACCGCCGGTGCGATAATCCGGCGATGTCCCGCATCGTGCTCGCCACCATCAATGCCCGCCATGTGCATGCCGCCCTCGGCCTGCGCTGCCTGCGCGCGAACATGGGTGCGCTGCGCGAGGACACCGTGATCCGCGAGTTCGTGCTCGGCGACCGCCCGGCCGACATCGCCGAGCGCCTGCTGGCAGACCGGCCCGCGATCATCGGTCTCGGTGTCTACATCTGGAATGTCGAGGACAGCACGCGGCTGGTGGCGATCCTGAAGCAGGTCGCGCCCGAGGTCGTGGTGGTGGTCGGCGGGCCCGAGGTCAGCCATGAGACGGAAACGCAGCGCATCTGCGCACTCGCCGACTACACCGTCACCGGCTGGGGTGATGTCACCTTCCCGAAGTTGTGCGCGCAGCTGCTGGCGGGCGAGCGTCCGGCGCAGCAGGTGCTGGCGGGGGAACAGCCGCCGCTTGCCGAACTGGCGCTGCCCTACGCGGAATACAGCGACGATGACATCGCGCGGCGCTTCATCTATGTCGAGGCCTCGCGCGGCTGCCCCTTCAAGTGCGAGTTCTGCCTCTCGGCGCTGGACAAGACCGCCTGGCCTTTCGAACTGGAGCGCTTCCTCGGCGAACTGCAGGTGCTGCACCAGCGCGGCGTGCGCCATTTCCGCTTTGTTGACCGCACCTTCAACCTCAAGGTCGCGGCGAGCCTGGCCATCCTCGAGTTTTTCCTTGAGCGCATGAGCGACGACCTGTTCGTGCATTTCGAGCTGATCCCCGA
>JAJTHX010000212.1 GCA_021300125.1 Betaproteobacteria bacterium
AGTTAAATTTTGATTAGCTAAAAAGTGAGAGAAATACTCCAAGCTTTAATGTAATCAATCGACTAGCTGACTCGGGGTTGATTTAATGAATTTATCTCGCGCTCCAATTTTTCTTGGATCAGATCAGCCTGAAACATGCCGTGCTTGTGGGGCAAGAACGAACTTCTATGTTTTTCTTAATGGCCGGCAAATTCACGAATGTTTGAGCTGTAAAAAAGTCTATCTTCTTGAGTTTGAGGAGGCAGAGGACTAAATGGTTATCCGTCACGCCAACCCCCACCGCACCGGCGAACCCGCCAGCAACGTCGAAGTCGCGCTGCGCTTCAAGAAAAAGCAGGGCACGCCAGAGATGCCGCAGGTCGAGCAGGAGGTGCTCGCGCCGAATTACGATCGTGTGCGCGGCGGCAACCTGCACCTGGCCAACAACGCGCGCGACCAGGGCTGGCCGCATCCGGCGCTGTATCTGCGCGCGGCGTTTCCGGACCGGGTGGACGTGATGGAGCGGGTGATTGCCGATGGCGACCGCGTCGGCCTGCTGTTCCGCGTCACCGGCACCCAGACCGGCAATTTCTTCGGCATCGAGCCCACCGGCCGGCGCGTGGATGTGTACGAGGTGGCGCTGCTGCGGCTCGCCAACGGGCAGATGGTCGAGGGCTGGTTCATGATGGATGAGGCGGAGCTGCTGCGGCAGTTGGGCAGCCCGCTGCCGCCGCGGCCTGACGGCCGCATCGTCGCGCCGCCGATTCCGCAGACCTTGAGCGCGGAAGATTTCGTGCGCGGTCTTGAGGCGCGGCCCGCCGCGTCGGCACAGGACCGCAACCGCCTCGCCGCGGCGAAGACGCGGCTGTCGCCGGCCGCGCGCGAGGGCGCGGGACAGCTGCTGCGCCACGGCTTCGAGCACCTGCGGGGCTGGTGTGCGGCACGCGGCCTGGCACTCGATCTCGATACCGCGTTTCCGGACCGCCGTTACGGCATCGACGTGACGCTGGCCGAGGGGGATGAGGTGTGGCTGCGCTTCAACCTGCGCGGCACGCATCGCGGCGCCTTCTGCGGCATCGCGCCGACCGGGCGTGAGGTCGGCATCCATGGCGTGGCGATCCTGACCTTCCGCGAGGGCCGCTGGGTGGACAGCTGGACCTTTGCCGATGAACTGGGCTTGTTACTGCAACTGGGCCAGCCGAACCTGCTGACCGGCTGAACGTCTCCAACGCCGGCTGTGCGCCCGGGAGCGGTGGCTGGTCGCCGATGCAGTAACCTCGGGAATGATCCAAACACCGCGGTGCGCAGAATGCGGCGATACGACTGCGGATCAGTAGTTGCCAGCCTTGCGCTGCTCGGCAATGAAGGTGCGGATCTCGCTGACCAGCGCCGGATTCGACTGGATGCCGGTCTTGCCGGTGTGCGACACACCCTCGAGCAGCACCAGCTTCATCGCGGGGCGCAGCGTTTTCAGGTGCTGCATCGCCTTCAGCGTGTGGTCGAGCGTGCCGACGATGCCCAGCGTCGGTACTTTCACCGCGGCCATCTGTTCCGCGGTGACTGCCTGGTCACGGTAGCCGCGCAGCGAGGCGGCAGTGGCCAGTTGGTCGAAGCCCGGGTCGGCGCGGCACGCGGCGATGCGCTGCTGGATGTCTTCCTCGGTCGGCTTCATGCCGGCGGGCGCCTGGCGCATCAGCCGGCTGCGGCTGATGCAGTCGCGCGCGATTTCGGCGGCTTCGGTTTCGATGCGCGGATCGTTGGCCTCTTCCGGCGAGCGGCCGGCGCCGGCGACCTGCACGCCGGTGAGGAAGCGTTCGGGATGCAGCGTCAGCAGCTGCGCCACCGTGCTGCTGCCGAGCGAGAAGCCGATGATGTGCGCGCGGCGGATGTTCAGTGCGTCGAGGATGCGCACCACGTCGAGCGCCTGCTGGCGGCCGTAGGCGGCGGGCTCGCGCGGGGCATCGCTTTTGCCGTGGCCGCGCGCATCGAAGGCAATGACGCGGAAATCCTTCGCCAGGTTGTCCACCACGCCGGGTGTGATCCAGCTTTCCAGGCGCGAGGTGCCGCCATGCAGGAGCACAATGGTTTCGGCGCCCTTGCCGGTGTCGATGTAGCGGATCTTGACGCCGGCGGCATCGAGGTAGCGGTCTTCATGCGCTGCAGCGGTGGATGCCGCGACGATACCCAGGGTCAGGGCGAACAGGCGGAGCAGGGCGGGCATGAGGGCAATCCTTTTCAAGTTATTGATTTAATTGATTATTTATTTTCGCGCAGCAGGCGTTCGATGTCACTCGCCGTCTGGCTGTCCGCCGGCGCGGTTTCGCCGCCGGGCAGCTCGATTTCGATGTTTGCGGGCACTGCCACGGGCGCATCGCGCAACACATTCACCAGCTGCGGCCAAGCGATGACCATCGTCAGCGCGATCAGCTGCACGCCGATGAAGGGCAGCACGCCGCGGTAGATGTCGGTGGTGCGGATCTGCGGCGGCGCCACGCTCTTCAGGTAGAACAGCGCAAAGCCGAAGGGTGGCGTGAGGAAGGAGGTTTGCAGGTTCATCGCGATCATCACGCCGAACCACACCGGGTCAATGCCGAGCTTGGCGGCCACCGGGGCCAGCAGCGGCAGCAGGATGAAGGCAATCTCGAAAAAATCGATGAAAAAGCCGAGCACGAAAATCAGCAGCGTGACCACAATCAGGAAGCCGGTCTCGCCGCCCGGGATCAGCGTGAACAGCCGTTCCACCCAGAGGTCGCCGTCCACCGCGCGGAAGGTCAGCGCAAAGACGGTGGAGCCGATCAGGATGAACATGACGAAGCTCGACAGTTTGGTGGTCGAGTCGAGCGCCTCGCGCAGCATGGCCAGGTTAAGCCGCCGTTTCACTGCGGCGAGCAGCAGCGCGCCCACCGCGCCCAGTGCGCCGCCTTCGGTCGGCGTGGCGATGCCGGCGAACAGCGAGCCGAGCACGATCAGGATCAGCGCCAGCGGCGGCAGCATCACCAGCGCGGCGTGCCGCCACAGCGCCGCGCCGCGCAGCCGCCCTGCTTCCGGCGGCAGTGCCGGCGCCGCCTCAGGCCGGATCAGGGTCAGCACAAACACGTAGAGCATCAGCAGGCCGACCAGGATCAGCCCCGGCAGCAGCGCGCCGGCATAGAGGTCGCCCACCGGCGCGCCGAGCACGTCGGCGAGGACGATGAGCACGATGGAGGGCGGGATGATCTGCGCCAGCGAGCCGGAGGCGCAGATCACGCCGCTGGCCAGTCCCGGCGCGTAGCGGTAACGCATCATCACCGGCAGCGAAATCAGGCCCATCCCGATGACCGAGGCGGCGATCACGCCGGTGGTGGCGGCGAGCAGGGCGCCGACCAGGATCACCGCGTAGGCAACACCGCCGCGCAGCGGGCCGAACAGCTGGCCGACGGTGTCGAGCAGTTCCTCGGCCATGCCGCTGCGTTCGAGCACCAGGCCCATGAATGTGAAAAACGGAATGGACAGCAGCAGCGGGTTGGCCATGATGCCGTAGAGCCGCTGCGGCAGGGCCTGCAGCAGTTCCGGCTGCAGCAGGCCCAGCTCGAAGCCGATGAAGGCGAACAGCAGGCCGTTGGCGGCGAGCGCGAAGGCCACCGGATAGCCGAGCAGCAGCAATACCACCAGCCCGGCGAACATCAGCGGCGCCATCAGCTCCATGGCCATCACGTGCGTCCGTCCGGCGGCGGTTCCAGCAGCCGCGCGATCTTGCGCAGGGTCTCGGCCAGTCCCTGCAGGATCAGCAGTGCAAAGGCTGCCGGCACCACGATCTTGATCGGCCAGCGCGCAAGCCCGCCGGCGTCGGTGGACATTTCACCGATGCGGTACGACTCGAGGAAGGCATCCCAGCCGAACCAGAGCATGATCGCGCTCACCGGCAGCAGCATGAACAGGTGGCCGAAGAGGTCAATCCAGTGCTGGGCGCGCGGCGACAGCCGCGAGGCCAGCAGATCGATACGTACATGCGCGTTGTGCTTGAGCGTGTAGCCGGCGGCGCCGAGGAAGACCAGCGAGAACAGGTACCACTGGATCTCGAGCCAGGCGTTTGAACCGAGATTGAACCCGTAGCGCGCGATCGCGTTGGCGGCGCTGATCAGGATGCAGGCGAGGATCAGCCAGCGTGCGCCCCGGCCCACGGCCTCGTTCAGCGCATCGATGGCGCGCGCCAGCGCGAGCCCGTATTTCATCGCGTGCAAATCTTCTTCATGGCCGACATGATAAGGGCTATGGCGTTCCGGGCGCCGGGGTTTCGCATGGTAAAATCAGCGCCCTGCCGCGGCCTCATCGCCAGCCGCGGGCATCCCGGTTTACCAGCCTGTTTCCCAGCCTGATTTGCACCGACCACCATGCCGATTTCCCAGAGCCCGCTGCACACTGTCGATCCCGAACTGCACGCCGCCATTGCGCAGGAGGCGCAGCGCCAGGAAGATCACATCGAGCTGATCGCCTCCGAGAACTACGCCAGCCCCGCCGTGCTCGCGGCGCAGGGCTCGGTGCTGACCAACAAGTATGCCGAGGGTTATCCCGGCAAGCGTTATTACGGCGGCTGCGAATTTGTGGACATCGCCGAGCGCCTGGCGATCGAGCGCGCCAAGGCGCTGTTCAAGGCCGGTTATGCCAACGTGCAGCCGCATTCCGGCGCACAGGCCAATGCCGCGGTGTTCCTCGCCGTGCTCAAACCCGGTGACACCATCCTCGGCATGCGGCTGTCCGACGGCGGGCATCTTACCCACGGCGCCAAGGTCAACATCAGCGGCAAGTACTACAACGCGGTGAGCTACGGCCTTGACCCGCAGACCCAGGCCATCAACTACGACGAGGTGGCGGCACTCGCGCGCGAGCACAGGCCGAAACTGATCGTGGCCGGCGCCTCGGCCTATGCCCTGGTCATCGACTGGAAAAAATTCCGCGAAATCGCCGACAGTGTCGGCGCGCTCCTGTTGGCGGACATGGCGCACTACGCCGGCCTGGTCGCGGCGGGCCTCTACCCGAGCCCGGTGGGCATCGCCGACTTCGTCACCACCACCACGCACAAGACGCTGCGCGGCCCGCGCGGCGGCCTGATCCTTGCCGCTGCCGAATACGAGAAGATCCTCAATTCCGCGGTGTTTCCGGGCTCGCAGGGTGGTCCGCTGATGCATGTCATCGCGGCCAAGGCGGTGGCGCTGAAGGAGGCGATGAGCCCCGGGTTCCGCGCCTACCAGCAGCAGGTGCTCAACAACGCGCGGATCATGGCGAAGGTGCTGCAGGGTCGCGGTTACCGCATTGTTTCCGGCCGCACCGACTGCCACCTGTTCCTGCTCGACCTGCGCGACAAGCCGGTGACCGGCATCGAGGCCGAGGCCGCGCTGGGGCGCGCCCACATGACGGTGAACAAGAATGCGGTGCCCAACGACACCCGTCCGCCGGCGGTCACCAGCGGCGTGCGCATCGGTTCGCCCGCGATGACCACCCGCGGTTTCGGCGCTGCCGAAGCGGAGAAACTCGGCGGCCTCATCGCCGATGTCCTCGATGCGCCGCAGGACGAGGCGGTGATCGCTCGCGTGCGCGGCGAAGTCAAGGCGCTGTGCGACCGTTTCCCGGTGTATCGCAAGGACTGAGCGCGCGCCGGCGATGAAGTGCCCCTTCTGCAAACACGACGAAACCCAGGTCATCGATTCCCGGGTCAGCGACGACGGCGACAGCATCCGCCGCCGGCGCAAGTGCGTGTCCTGCGAGAAGCGCTTCACCACCTATGAAACCGTCGAGCTGCGCATGCCGCAGGTGGTGAAGCAGGACGGCAGCCGCGCCGAGTTCGATCTTGCCAAGCTGCGCACCGGCTTCATGCGCGCGCTGCACAAGCGCCCGGTGCCCACGCCGCTGGTGGACGAGGCGATCGGCGCGCTGACCAACGAACTGCTGTCGCTGGGCGAGCGCGAGGTGCCGGCGCGGCGCGTGGGCGAGATGGTGATGCGCGAGCTGAAAAAGCTCGACGAGGTGGCCTACATCCGCTTCGCTTCGGTCTACAAGAGCTTCCAGGGCGTTGACGACTTCACCGACGCGATCAAGGAAGTGCGCAAGCCCGGCCGCAAGTAAGCGGCTGAAGCCTGCGGCCGCCTTTTCCCCATACCCCATGTTCACTGCCGACGATCAACGCCACATGGCCCGCGCGCTGGAACTCGCGGCACGGGGCCTGCGGACCACCACGCCGAACCCGCGCGTGGGCTGCGTCATCGTGCGCGATGGCGCCGTGGTCGGCGAGGGCTGGCATGCGAAGGCGGGCGAGCCCCATGCCGAGCCGCTGGCCATTGCCGCGGCCGGTGACCGTGCCGCCGGATCCACGCTCTATGTGACGCTCGAACCCTGCGCCCACCACGGCCGCACACCGCCCTGTGTCGAGGCGCTGCTTGCGGCGAAACCCGCGCGCGTCATTGCCGCGATGCAGGATCCCAATCCCAAGACTGCAGGCCAGGGTTTTGAGCAGCTGCGTGCCGCGGGCATCCGCGTCGACAGCGGCCTGATGGAGGCGGAGGCGCGCGAACTGAACATCGGCTTCGTGTCGCGCATGGTCCGCGAGCGGCCCTGGGTGCGCATGAAGGTGGCGGCGAGCCTTGATGGCCGCACCGCGCTCGCCGACGGGCAAAGCCAGTGGATCACCGGCGCCGAGGCGCGGCGCGACGGCCATGCCTGGCGCGCGCGCGCCTGTGCCGTGCTCACCGGCATCGGCACGGTCAAGGACGATGACCCGCAGCTCAGCGTGCGCGAGGTCGAAACCACGCGCCAGCCGCTGCGCGTGGTGGTGGACAGCCGGCTGCAGACGCCGCTGACCGCGAAGGTGCTCGGACCCGGCACGATCATCGCCGCAGGCGGCGCCGATGTGCCGCGCATGGTGGCGCTGCGCGCGAAGGGCGCCGAAGTGGTCGTGCTGCCCAACCACGAGGGCAAGGTCGAACTGCCGGCGCTGCTGCAGGAACTCGCGCGCCGCGGCTGCAACGAGGTGCATGTCGAGGCCGGCCACAAGTTGAACGGCTCGCTGCTCGATGAGGGCCTGGTCGATGAACTGCTGATCTACATGGCGCCCTGCATCCTCGGCGACACCGCGCAGGGCATGTTCCACCTGCCGCCGCTGAAAACGCTGGCGCAACGCCGCGCCGTGCAGATCACCGATGTCTCGCGGGTCGGCGACGACCTGCGCCTCCTGGCGAGAATAAATCCGGAGAGGGTCAGCTGATGTTCACCGGTATCGTCGCCGCCGTCGGCCGCATCGCCCGGGTTGAACCCGCACCGGGCGGCGTGCGCCTGCACATTGATGTCGCCGGCCTCGACATGTCCGATGTCGCGCTCGGCGACAGCATCGCGGTCAACGGCGTGTGCCTGACTGCGGTGGCGTTCAGTGCCGCCCACTTCGAGGCCGAGGTGTCGCAGGCCACGCTGGCCGCGGTTGCGGGCTTCGACGCGGGCGCGCCGGTGAACCTCGAAAAGGCGCTGCGGCTGTCCGACCGCCTCGGCGGCCACCTGATGAGCGGCCACGTTGACGGCACCGGCATCGTGACGGCCTTCGACGCGGTCGGCGACAACCGCCGGCTTGAAGTCGGGGCGCCGGCGACGATCGCGCGCTACATCGCCCGCAAGGGCTCGATCGCGATCGACGGCGTGAGCCTGACCGTGAACGCGGTCGGCGGCCCGCGCTTCGAGGTCAACCTGATCCCGCATACCCTCGGCGCCACCACGCTGCAGCATCTGAAGCCGGGGGTGACCGTCAATCTTGAGGTCGACCTGCTGGCGCGCTACATTGAGCGCCTGCATGAGGCCGGCCCTGCCGGAAAGTGAAACCGTGAAATCAGGAACACAGGAATTGGCCATCAGCCCGACCACCGAAATCATCGCCGAGATCCGCGCCGGCAGGATGGTGGTGCTGGTGGACGAAGAGGATCGAGAGAACGAGGGCGACCTGGTGCTGGCGGCCGAGTTCGCCACCGCGGAGACCATCAACTTCATGGCGCGTTTCGGTCGCGGCCTGATCTGCCTGACGCTGACCGAGGAGCGCTGCCGCCAGCTCAACCTGCCGCTGATGGTCAGCAACAACCGCTCCCCGATGGGCACCAACTTCACGCTGTCGATCGAGGCGGCAGAGGGGGTGACCACCGGCATTTCGGCGGCCGACCGCGCGAAGACGGTGCAGGCGGCGATCCGCGCCGACGCCCGGCCCGGGGACATCGTGCAGCCCGGGCACATCTTTCCGCTGATGGCACAGATCGGCGGTACCCTGATGCGTGCCGGCCACACCGAGGCCGGCTGCGACCTCGCGCGGCTCGCCGGGCTCACGCCAGCGTCGGTGATCTGCGAGATCCTCAAGGACAATGGGGAGATGGCACGGCTGCCGGACCTCATTCCCTTCGCTGCGCAGCACGGCCTCAAGATCGGCACCATCACCGACCTGATCCAGTACCGCAGCAGTACCGAGTCGCTGGTCAAGCGCGTGACCGAACGCGGGATCGAGACCGCCCACGGGCCGTTCCGGCTGGTCGCCTACAGCGAGACCGCCGGTGCGCAGACCCACCTCGCGCTGGTGCGCGGCGACATCACCGCCAGGGACGATGTGCTGGTGCGCGTGCACGAGCCGGTGTCGCTGATCGACCTGCTCGATACCGGCGCCACCAGCCATTCCTGGAACCTCAACGACGCGATGGCGGCGATCGCGCGCGAGGGCCGCGGCGTGATCGTGCTGCTGCACCGTCCGGAGAGCGCGGCCGAGCTGCTCGAGCGGGCGCGTCCGCGTTCGGAGCGCGGTGGTCGGGCCAAGATCGTGCTGCACAACTACGGCATCGGCGCGCAGATCCTGCGCGACCTCGGCGTCAAGCGCATGCGCGTGATGGCGCAGCCGCTGCGCATGCCGAGCATGGCCGGCTTCGACCTTGAAGTGACCGGCTACCTGCAGCCGCCGGCCAAACAGTCATAGGACATCATCATGGGGCGTTACGACGGAATCGAGGAACTTGAACCCGGGCTGGACGGTGCCGGGCTGCGCATCGGCATCGTGGTCGGCCGTTTCAATGCCGATATCGGTGACGGCCTGCTGTCGTCCTGCACCGCCGCGCTGATCAAGCATGGCGTCGCGAAATCCGACATGCTGATCGCGACCGTGCCCGGGGCGCTGGAAATCCCGCTCGCGCTGAAGACGATGGCGCAGTCCGGGCGTTTCGATGCGCTGGTGGCGCTGGGCGCAGTGATCCGCGGCGAGACCTACCACTTCGAGGTGGTGTCGAATGAATCGGCGCGCGGCATCGGCGAGGTGCAGCTCGCCACCGGCGTGCCGGTGGCCAACGGCATCCTCACCACCGAGGACGATGACCAGGCCGAGGTGCGCATGGCGCAGAAGGGCCTCGACTGCGCGCTCGCGGCGATCGAGATGGCGAGGCTGCTGCCGCGGCTCGGCCGATAGCTGATCTTCAAGTACTTGTTTTTAAAGACATTATTTTTGCCGTCCCGAACGGCATGACACTCCAGTGATGAAATCCAGCCGCAGACGTTCGCGCGAGTTCGCGTTGCAGGGCCTGTATCAATGGCAGCTGGCCGGCACCGAGCCGCAGACCATCATCGAGCAGTTGGCCGACGCCGAAGGTTACGGCAAGATCGATGCGGAGTATTTCCGCGACCTGCTTGCCGGTGCCACCGCCGGTGCCGCCGACATGCAGGCCCTGATCATGCCGCTGCTCGACCGCGCCTACGCCAGCCTGTCGCCGATCGAGCGCGGCATCCTGCTGCTCGCCGGTCACGAGCTGAAGGCGCACCCGGAGGTGCCTTACCGGGTGGTGATCAATGAGGCGATCGAACTGGCCAAGTCCTTCGGCGGCACCGACGGCCACAAGTATGTCAACGGCGTGCTCGACAGGATGGCCGCGCAGCTGCGCGCGGTCGAAGTGCAGGCGCGCTGAACATTCAACGGAGCTTCAGGTCATGGATGACAAGCTGAAAAAACGCATCTACATCTTCATGTTCGCCGGCGCGCTGAACCTGCTGCTTGGCTTCTGGGTGCTGACCATGGGCGGCGATCTGGATCCGAAGACGCGCTGGATCATGATCATCTTCTTCTTCGGCTTCGCCGCCGTCGATTTCTGGTTCCCGATCGCGCTGAAAAAGAAATACGAGCAGGAAAAGGCGGAATGGGATCGTCAGCAGCGCGAACGCGCCGCGCAGGCTGCCGCCGAAGACAAACCCTAGGCGCCCATGCGGCGCAGGCCCGCGGTGAGGATGGCC
>JAJTHX010000165.1 GCA_021300125.1 Betaproteobacteria bacterium
GCCGGTGATGCTGGCGGTGGTGCATGTGGTCAACCGCTCGCGCGGCTGGTATGAATCGGGGCGCCCGAGCACCTGAACACCACCCAATAAAAATAACCAATGGAAACAAAAGCTTAATCGCACCGTCACGGCGGTTTCAAATGCCGCCGCAATAATCGCGGCGTGAACAAGCCGCTGATCGCCTGCCTTTGGTTGCTGCCCGTTGCGCTCTACAGTGAGGATGCCCGGGCCTGGGGCCTCTACACCCATGTCTATTACGCGCAGCTGCTGCTGTGGGCGGTGCCGCTGGCCGATCCGCGCTTTCGCCGCGCGGTGAAGCGGTTCCCGGAGCTGCTGCTCTCCGGCGCCTGTCTGCCCGATGTGTCGCTGTTCAGCGGCTGGGTCGGCAGCCACAACCTGTCGCGCACGCACCAGTGGTCGGTGGCGCATCGCTTGCTGCAGGAGTCGCGGGACGACCGCGAGGCGGCGCTCGCCACCGGTTATGCCTGTCACCTGCTCTCCGACATCGTTGCCCACAATTATTTTGTGCCGGAGTACGAATCACGCTGGCGCGCGCAGTCGCAGCTGGCCGTGCATGCGGCCTCGGAATGGGCGATGGATGCCCATCTCGACGGTGAACTCTTCGCGCGTCCGGGGCGGCTGTTGGGGCGCCACCTGCCGGAGATCGCGGGCTTTGCCGCGCATCACTTCGGCGCCGAGCCTGCGCGGACACGGCGGGCCCTGCGTTACCTGATGTTCGGCGAGCGCCTGCTGCGCGGCGCAGGCGTGCACCGCCTGGCCTACGGGGGCGTGCGCGCGGCCGACCGCGGCGCGCCGGCGCGCTTTGACCAGTATGCCGAACAGACCGCACAGCGACTGCGCCAGATGAACCGCCTGATCGCGGGTGATGCGCCGTCGTGGGAGCCCGAGCCGGAGCCGGGGCAGTTGCGCGCCGACCGCCGGCGCACCGAGAGCCGCCACCACAGCCTGATGCTGCCGCGGGATTTTTTCGTGACGCCGGGCGGATCGCGGGACTGAGCGCGACGGAGCGCGAATCGGTGCGGTTCAGCCGATCAGAGCCTGCGAGGCAAGCGCGATCGCGGCGCCGATCGCGGCACCGGCAACGACGTCGCTCGGATAGTGCAGGCCGAGCACGACGCGCGAAGCGGCGACGAGGGCGGAAAAGACCGTCAGGGCTGCGGTGAGTTCCGGGTAGTGGCCCGCGGCGATCAGGGTGAAAGCCGCGGCATGCAGCGTGTGTCCTGACGGGAAACTGAAGCGGTCGAGCGGCGCGGTGAACTGCCGGATCGACTGGTGCACCTGGTAGGGCCGCGGCCGCAGCGTGCGCGCCTTCAGCCATTTGTAGGTGACGGTGCAGGCGAGGCCGACGCCGACCATGTGCAGTACCGGCAGCACCGCGTCATTGCGGTGGATCAGCAGCAGCGCCGCCATCAGCGCGTACCAGGCGATGCCGTCGCCGGCGATGCTGATGCAGCGGAAGACGAGGCGCGGGGTGACGCGGTAGCAGACGCGGTTGAGCCTGACGCTGATGGCGAGGTCCCAGGCGGCGATGCGGTCAAGCGAGCGCATCAGCGTCCACCGCGGTGGCGGAGACTTCCAGCATTGCGCGCTCGAACTCGGCGACGATGCACGACCAGTCGAGCCGGGCGGCGGTTTCGCGTGCGCGCGCGCCCAGTTCGCGGATGCGCGTGCCATCGCGTGCCAGGGCCGCGGCAAGATTCATGAACGCATCGCCGTGGTCGAAAGGCGCGAGCAGGCCGTTGACGTGGTGGCGGATGTGTTCGCGTGCCGAGGCATAGTCATAGGCCACCACCGCGAGGCCGCTGGCCATCGCCTCGATGGTGACGTTGCCGTAGGTTTCGGTGATGCTCGGGAACAGGAAGACGTCGCCGCTGGCGTAGTGCGCGGCGAGGTCTTCACCGGTGCGCATGCCGGCAAACACGATGCCGGGATTCTCGCGCTGCAGTTTCGCGCGCTCCGGGCCGTCGCCGACCAGCACCAGTTTTGCGTCCGGGCGCAGTTCGCGCATCGCGGTCCAGGCCTGCAGTACCAGCGGCAGGTTTTTCTCGGGGGCGAGGCGGCCGACATAGCTCACCACAAGGTCGCCGTCACCGGCGCCCCAGCTTGCGCGCAGTTCGGTGCTGCGCCGTCCGGGGTGGAACAGCCCGGTATCGACGCCGCGCGCCACCACCTGCAGCCTGGCGAGGCCGAGTGCCGCGAGTTCGTCGCGCAGGCTGGCGGTGGGCACCAGCGTGCGCTGTGCCTTGTTGTGGAACTTGCGCAGGTAGGCGGTGATCGGCTTTTTCAGCCAGCCCACGCCGTAGTGCTCGCTGTAGCTGTGGAAGTTGGTGTGGAAGTCGGTGGCCACCGGCAGCCGCAGCTTGTTCGCGGCCGACAGCGCCGACCAGCCGAGCGGGCCTTCGGTCACCACGTGCACGATGTCCGGCCTCTGCTTGGCCCACAGCCGGGTCAGTGCCTGTTTGGCCGGCAGGCCGAGCTTGAGCGCGTCGTAGCGCGGGATCGGTACGCCGCGCTGGAGCACTTCCTCGAAACGTTCCTGCTGCGCCGGCTGGTCGGCTGCACTCTGGCGCGGCCGGATCAGCTGCACGGTATGGCCGCGGTCCTGCAGGCCGGCGACAATGCGGCCCATGGTCATCGCCACGCCGTTGATTTCCGGCGGGTAGGTTTCAGTGACCATCGCGATGCGCAGGCTGCGCACGATCGCGGGGAAGTTCTGCAGGACGAGGTCGGCGCCGTTCATGTCCGCGCAGTGTCCATGCCGTTGACGACGCTACGGTGACGTTTGCGTGAACTTTACGAGACAGCGCGGCCTGCCGCTGTCATGTTTCTGTCAAGCGCGGTGATTAGAGTGTCGCCACTTTCGAATATCGGGGAACCCCATGAGCCACAGCTACCGCGAAGAAGTCACGCTGAATCCGTCGTCGAACACCACGTTTTCCGAGGTGCTGGAAGCGCGCCTGTCGCGACGCGGCCTGCTCAAGGGCGCCGCGGCGGCTGCGGTTGCCGCCAGCCTGCCACTGGCCGGCTGTGCCGGCACCGGTGGCCAGCGCGAGCCGGTGCTGGGCTTTACCGGCATCTCC
>JAJTHX010000067.1 GCA_021300125.1 Betaproteobacteria bacterium
CGCGGTGAGCTTCCGGCCGAGCGCGCATCGATGCAGGGCATCAAGGCCTGGGCCCAGCAAAACCCGGCGAAACTGCGTGCGGTACTCGAGCATAATCCCCGTTACGTGTTTTTTCGCGAACAGCCGCCTGGGCTTGATGGCCCGCTCGGCGCGCAGGGAGTGCCCCTGACCCCGCGCCGCTCGATAGCCGCCGATCCGCATTTCGTGCCGCTGGGCGCGCCGGTATTCCTCGCCACGACCTGGCCGCTGTCGAACCGCCCGCTCCACCAGCTGATGCTGGCGCAGGACACCGGCTCGGCCATTCGCGGAGCGGTGCGCGCGGACTTTTTCTGGGGTTATGGCGACGAGGCGGGCAGCGAGGCCGGCCGCATGAAACAGCGACTGCGGATGTGGGTACTGCTGCCCCGGGGCTACCCGCTGAACGGCCTCGAATAAGGCCGCAGCGCCCCGCGGCAACTCACAGATCGGACAGGCGCAGCTTGGCGAGGCCGGCCCCGCTCCGCTCGAACTGCAGGATGGCCTCGGCGGTCAGCGGCTCGCTGACATGCGCGCCCTGCACGCGTTCGCAGCCCAGCCCGAGAAGGGCAATCACGGTCTGACCGTCGTTGACGCCTTCGGCGGTCACCCGCAGCCCAAGATCGCGGGCAAGACGCACCATCGCCTTCACCAGCCGCGCATTGGATTCCGAGCGTTGCATGCCGGAGACAAAGCGCGCGCTGAGCTTCAGCTCGTCGAAGGGTAGCCGGGCAAGGTTACCGAGGGAGGACGCGCCGGTGGCAAAGCCCTCAATGCCAAGGCGCAAACCCATGCGCTTGAGTCTGGCGAGCACCTGCTGCACCGGCTCCAGTGCTTCCGCGATCGCAGACTCGTGCAGCCCGATCACCAGCCGTCCCGGCGGCACACCCCAGATGCGCAATGCACGTTCGATGAATTCCGGAAAATCGGGCTGCATCAGTCCGCTCGCCGAGAGCTTGAGGCCGAACTTGCACTGGAGCCCTGCGCGCGCGAACTCGGCGCTCTGGCGCAGGGCGTTGTTGAATATCCACCAAGTCAGCTCACGCGAGATGCCTGCGGTTTCCGCCGTCTGCATCGCCTCTGCCTCGCCGACTTCGCCGAGCTCTGCATCATTCCAGCGCAGCAGGCATTCGAGGCCTCCAATGCGCCCCGACTCTGCATCCAGCTGGGGCTCGAAGGCAAGCTCGAGCGTCCCCTGTTCAAGGGCCGTACGCAGCCGCGCTTCCAGCCGCATCTGCCGGGCCTCGACTTCGCCCTGTGCAGGGTCATAGACGGCGGTGCGGTCCGCCGAGCCGCGGGCGGCACGCTCGGCGAGCTTGGCGTTACGCACCAGCGTCTGCGCATCCTCGCCGTGCTCAGGATAGACGGCGATGCCGATGACCGCGTCAGTGTCATAAGTGCGGTCACCCAGCGGGATCGGCGCCTGCAGCGCGCCCAGAACCTTGTTTGCGGCGAGTATTGCCACGCCCTCGCCTGCAATGCGCGGCAGAAGGCAGGCAAACTGGTCGCGGCTGACGCGGCCGAGCTGGTCCTGCTTGCGCAGCACCCCTTCGCGAATGCGCCGGGTCAGCTGCAGCATGAAAGCCTCGCCTTTCTGCATGCCGAGCTGACGGTCCAGCTGCTCGGTCTTGCCGACCTGCAGCAGCAGCAAGGCAAGACTCTTGCCCTCCTGCTTGTGATTTTCGATGGTGTTACGGAACAGTTCCATGAAGGCGGCGTATTCAGGCGTGGGCAGGATGCGCACGACACCGCCCTCGTCCTGCTTGCCCGAGACCAGCGAAGCAAGCAGCGCAAGCTGGAGGAAATTGAAACCCTGCAGCGCGAGCAGCGCCTCGCCGCAGCGCTGCGGATCATCCGCATACAGGCGCAACGCGCCCCGGGTCAGCGCCGCCTGCAGCCGCTGGCAGTCGCGGCGCATGCGCTCCAGCGGCTCCTGCTCCGCACCCAGCGCCCATTCGCCGAGGGCCCGCTGCATCGCCACGGGATCCGCGCCCGCCAGCGCGGTTTCGAGTCCTCCGGGCGCCGGCACGAAGAGGTCGGGCGCGCGCTCGCCCACCTCACGGTAAAGCGCCGACACCGTGGCCAGGGTGTCATTGCAGACACCGAACTCCTCGGCAAGCCGCGCGCACAGGGCCTCGAGGCTGGCCGTGGTTTCCGCCGGCTCAGAGGAAGAATTCGGAGGGATCGATGGGGACACTGCCCTGCTCCAGGGTGCGCTTGATGCGGTAGGGGACGCCCGATGCGGCTTTGGGTTGCTGCATCAGGTCGAGGATCAGTTGCGGTCTCAGGGGATTGCCCTTGGCATCCAGCACCACCATCACGCGCGGCAGCAGGCGCCGCGCCAGGTTCTGGGCGATGACAATGCCAACCTCGCCGGAATTCAGTTCGACCAGAGAGCCCACCGGAAAAATGCCAATGCACTGGACGAACTGCTCCACCAGCGGCCCGTCGAACAGGATGTTGCGCGAGTTGTAGAGCTGGTTGAGCGCGTTCGAAGGCGAGTAGACCTCGCCGTAGGGTCGGTTGTGGATCATCGCGTCGAAGCAGTCGACCAGCCCGGCAATCGAGCCGAACAGTCCGATCTGGTCCCCTTTGAGGCCCTGAGGATAGCCGCTGCCGTCATAGCGTTCGTGATGCAGCGATGCCAGTGCCGGGAGTTCCGGCGGCAGGCCGGGGGTGGCGCGCAAGATCGCCGCTGAATGCGCAATGTGGCTGCGGCAGACCATGACTTCGGCCTTGGTCAGCAGCCCGTCCTTGTGAGCGACCTCTTCCGGTATCGCGGTCATGCCCACATCCTGCAGCAAGCCCAGCATGCACAGCAGGTCGAGCTGCTCCCGCGGCAGCTGCAGGAAGCGGCCGAAGGTCAGCATGTAGATGGATACGCTGAACGCGCGGTCCAGGGCATGCGTGCCTGTTTCCTTGAGTTTGGCGAGCAGCATCATGGCATCGGGGTTGCGCACCACGCTGTCGGTCATGCTGGTGACCGCTTCCTGCACCCTCGTTGCATCGAGCGCCTTGCCGGCTTCGATATTGCTCATCATTTCCTTGAGCACCGCCTCGGCCTGCTTCTGGGCGGTCTTGGCAACCGGCAACTCCTCGTTAACGGTCGACTGCTGACGGTAGGTGACGCGGGTCTTGATCGTGGTGAGCACACTGGGACCCAGCGGCGGCAGCATACGCGGCGGCCCGCCGAGATCGCCGGCCTGCAGCTGGCTGCGGTCGGGCAGGTCTGGCCCCTTGTCGAGGTCAATGTAGACCTTCTTGCAGTATTTCTTCAGCGCCTCGAGTTGCTTGTCGGTGTTCAGCACGAAACCCTGGTACAAGAATGGGGTTTCCGTCCACGGACGATCCAGTTCGGCAATGAACACACCGAACTCTAGTTGATCAACGGAGACTTCTTTTTTCACTAGTGGACGGAACGGCTGCGGAGGGGGGGCGGCGCCGTTGGCGGATTGTCCTGCCGCGGCGGTTCGGGCACAAGCCGGAACCGCGCCTCAGAACTCGAAGACCTGGTTGTTTTGGAGCAGCCGGGGCGGCACCGGAGTTTCGAGTTCCTTGATTTCCTGCAACGTCAGCTCGATCTCGCTCGGCTTGAGGTGGGTGATGTAAACCTCGGCCTCACGCTTGAGCTTGGCCAGTTCCTCGCCCAGCATGGACGGACACAGATGCAGCGACAGCTCGGCAAGCCGCCGGTCCTTGTCGGAGAACGCGGTCTCGATGATCAGATACTTCAGATTCTCGATGCCGTTTACGATGTCCCACAGCGCGTCGTTGGGGCCGGTGTCGCCGCTGAACACCAGGCTGCCTTTGCCGCTGTCCAGCCAGTAACCGACCGCAGGTACCGTATGCACCGCGGGCAGCGCAGTGATGCGGCGGCCGCGACCAATGTCAGTGACGTTGCCGACCGCGATTTCCTCGAAGCGCATGAACGGCTCCTGCGGCGTGGGAATCACGGTGAAGTCGGGCCAGATATCCCAGTTGAACAGGTTCTTCCTGAGAATCTCGATGGTTTGGGCGGTGGCATGCACGGTAAGCGGTTTGGTGCGCAGGCCACCGACCGAATCGAGCACGAAGGCGATCGAATCCACATGATCGAGATGGGAATGGGTGACGAAGACATGGTCGATCAGCATCAACTCGGGCAGCGACAGTTCGCCGACACCGGTGCCGGCATCGATCAGCACATCCTGATCAACGAGAAAAGAGGTGGTGCGGTGCTGTTGCCCGCCAATGCTGCCGGAGCAGCCGAGGATGCGCAGGTGCATGCTCAACCCCTTTCGGCGGCCGGCACCTGCGGCATGGCGCAGGCGATAAATGTGGCGAAATCGGGCATGGCGGGCGGCTTGATTCGCGGCGAATAACCCAAAATACAATTCTAACCCAAGGCCGGGATCATCCGCCCTGCCGACCGGTTCCTGGACCCGCTTATTCCCGCAGTTCAAGCAGGATGCGGGCTCTGACAGGACGCTCCTCACGCATCGCAGGGGAAAACAGCACGCCGGCGATACGCTCACGCCACTGCGGATCCAATGGGAAAGCGCCAGTGGCGACAGCCAGGTCCACCACATGGCCACGCGTATCGATGGTCAGCCAGAGGCGCAGGGTGTCGCCCTGCCAGCGCGGCAGCGGCTGCAAGGGCTGCGGGAAGCGGTCGAGTTCCCGAGCGGTATAGACGCGGCTGTCGGCACCGCCCTCGGCTTCAGCCCGGGCAGGGGCGTGGACGGTGTCGGCAGACGGCACATGCGCGCTCCGGGATGCGGCAGGCACCTGCTTTGCCGGCAACGCCAAGGGCTGGGGAATCCGCGGCTCCTGCCGGACTGGCTCAATCAGGGGCTCCAGAGCGGGTGGCGCCGCCCTGAGTTCGGCGTGCAGCGCGGACGCGGGACGTGCCGCATCACCACCACCGCCGGAGAGTTCCAGCATGATCACGTGGACAAGCAGGGATGCCATCAACGCCAGCGTGGCCCTGTGCCAGTGCCGGGCCGGGGGATTCTGCAGGCTGCTCGCCACGCCCGTTTCCGGTCAGCGCACGCCGGCCAGCGCCTGCTCGATCCGGTCAGCCGGCAAATAACCGCCGATCTGCTGGCCGTTGGCGAGGTAGACCGCGGGGGTTCCACGCACGCCAAACCGCTGGGCAAGCGCCTGGTTGTCTTCGATCGGCGTGGCACAGCTGCGCGGTGCAGCAGCGGGCGTCGCGGCACGATTCATCAGGTCATCCCAGGCCTTGGCACGGTCTTTGGCACACCACACCGCACGCGATTTCTCGTTGGAATCGGCGGAAAGTATCGGCAACAGGAAAGTATAGACGGTGACGTCATTGAGCTTGTTCAGTTCCCGCTGCAGATCACGGCAGTAGCCGCAGTTGGGATCCTCGAAGGTATAGATTACCCGGCGGCCGTTGCCGCGCACGCGCTTGATTGCGTTGCTCTGCGCCCTCGCCAGAGCAACCGTGGCGATCTGGTCGCGGCGCTCTCGCGTCAGGTTACGTTCCTGGGCCGTGCGCAGGTCGAATAGGTTTCCGGTCATCAGCCAGGTCAGCTTTTCGTCGGTGTACACCACCTGACCGTCGAACACGACCTCGAACACGCCCGGGAAAGGCGTGCGAGCGACCGATTCCACCTTCATGTCGGGAAAACGCGCCTGGAAACCCCGTTGCACGATGTCCTCATTCGCGGAGGCGGGCAGGCTCAAGACCAGAAGCAAACCGGCAAGGGCAATGCTGTGGTGTTTCATTTGAAGTCGTCTTTCCGCGGGCAATGCCCGCCAACAGGATGCCTTTTGCGCCGGCACTAGGCTGCAGCGTGCCGGATCAGCAGGGATTTCAGTGCGGTCAGTCCGTTCAACGCACCAAGGCCGGAATTGCGTACCGCCGCGGCCAGTCCGGAGCGTGACGCGAACAGGGACTGCAGCGCGTCGGCGGAAAATCCCGTGGTGGCAATGTCTTCGCGGCGGGCCCGCTCATAGCGGCGCAACAGCGCATAGTCGCCGCAATCCTGGCGAGGCGCGCGCGACTGCAACACGGCAGCCAGTTCGCGCACGTCGCGAAAACCGAGGTTGAGGCCCTGACCGGCCAGCGGATGCACGCTGTGCGCGGCATCCCCGGCCAGAGCCAGACGCGACTCGATGAGACGCGCCACCCGGTTATAGCGCAACGGGAATCCGGCCGCACGGGTCAGGAGCTTCAGTTCCCCGAGCACGCCCATGCTCGCCGCATGGACTTTGGCGGCGAGGGCCTCGTCATCCAGTGCCAGCAGCGCTTCGGCATGGGGCCGGGGGGTGGACCACACCATGGATACGCGATGACCGGGCAGCGGCAGCAGCGCCAGCACGCCATCCCCGCGGAACCATTGAAAGGCCGTGCCGTGGTGGGGTTGCGCGGTTTCGAAGTGCGCGACCACGCCGAGCTGTCCGTAATCGGATTCGCGCGCCTCCAGGCCGGCGGCGCGGCGCACGGCCGAATCGCGGCCATCACTGCCAATCACCAGCTGGGCGGAAATTGCGGTGCCGTCCTCCAGCATCACCCGTACCTGTGCGGCATCGCGTTCGATCGCGGCAAGCCGGGCGGGACAGCATCGTATGATCTGGCCCTGTTCGGCGATCGCATCCTCCAACGCGCTCTGGAGGGCTGCGCCCTCCACGATGACGGCCAGTGCCGGCAGCCCGGCCTCTTCGGCCCGGAAAACAAGGTGCCCGTCGGCGCGATCGCCCTGGATCGACATTGCGGCAACGGGCTGGATGCGCGCAGCATCGATGCGTCCCCATACGCCCAGCGCTTCAAGAAAGGTGATGTTGCCGGGGCTGATCGCATAGACACGGACATCGAACCCCTGCGTGGGCAGGGCCTGCGGCGGATGCGCCTCGACCAGGGCCACCCGCAGCGGCTGCAGCGCCAGTGACAGCGCGGCGCCGACCGGACCGCCACCCACCACCACCACATCCTGTTTCATTGAACCCATCACAACCATCGCCTTGCAAAGAAGGGGCGGCATTGCCTGCCGTCACCGGAAAGCATCCAATACACTGATTTTTCAGGGAAAATGATTCGCCCACGGGCACCCTGCGGCTTGACAATGCAGGGCATGCTCTTTAGACTGCGCCGCCTTCCCGTGGCGAGTTAGCTCAGTGGTTAGAGCAGTGGAATCATAATCCATTGGTCCGGGGTTCAAATCCCTGACTCGCCACCACTCTTTTCCTTGCTGCCGGCCCCGATTTCATTGCCGGCCCGTGCCGCTTCTGCTATCTTGAGTCAATGCGCAAGTATTTGCTTTTATTGACTTTTTTGTTGTGCTCCGGCGCAGTCTGGGCACAACGCCAGCTGCCTGCGGAAGGCCGTCGCGCCGAGGTCGGTTCTCAGCAGCCCCTGCCCGTCGTGCAACTGGGCAACGACCTGCTGCGGCTTGCCCCCGGCGCAATCATTTTCGACACCGCGAACCGCCGCATCACGCACGGCCAGCTGCCTCCCGGCGCCGATGTGCTCTACCAGCTCGACCGCAACGGCGAAGTGCTGCGCATGTTCATTCTCACCCCGCTGGAGCAGGCCCGGCTCGACCAGTCGCGGAAATAAGGCCGTGGGCAAGCTGTATATCAAAACCTTCGGCTGCCAGATGAACGAGTACGACTCGGACAAGATGGCCGGCGTACTGCGCGGCGCCGAAGCCCCGTCGCCGACCGACGATCCCGCCGAGGCCGACGTGATCCTGTTCAACACCTGCTCGGTGCGCGAAAAAGCGCAGGAGAAGGTGTTCAACGACCTGGGCCGCATCAAGCACCTGAAACAGGAGAATCCCGGCCTCATCATCGGCGTCGGCGGCTGCGTGGCCAGCCAGGAAGGGTCTGCCATCGTCAAGCGCGCGCCCTATGTCGATGTCGTGTTCGGGCCGCAGACCCTGCATCGCCTGCCACAGCTGATCGCCGAACGCCGGGCCAGCGGTAAGCCTCAGCTGGATATCATCTTTCCCGAGGTCGATAAGTTCGCTCACCTGCCGGCGGCAC
>JAJTHX010000011.1 GCA_021300125.1 Betaproteobacteria bacterium
CAGGACCCTGCTGGCCTCCCCATCGCCGCAGTGCAGTCCGGCCGTGGCCATGCCGCCGGTTTATTGCGACGGCGCCTGCCCCCTCTGTCGCGTCGCAATCGCCCGCTACCGGTGGCGCGCGGCGCTGCCGTCATCCATGAAATCCATGCCGGCCTGACCGGCGCCAATCCCGAGGAAATCCCATGGCGCAGCATCTTCCCTACGAGGTCCTCACCGCCACCGGTGAAAAGATCGCATTCGAATTTCCGCTGCATCCCGAAACGCAATCCGCGATGCGCGTGTCGCAGCTGCTGGGCGCCGTGCTCGGCACACTGGACCGCGAGCTGCGGGTGCTGGGCAATACGGCGAACGGCGACGTGATGCAGGCGCTGGCGATGGCGCTCGCCGTGCGCACGGCGATGCTGCATGCGCCTTACACGGTGGGTCAGGAGCTGGCGACAGCACTGGCGGCCCATGCGCTGGCTGCGGCCGGGCATTGCGAGCGCGACACCGGTGCGGTGGGCAACGCCTGAGGTTGCTGCAGTCTACAGCTTCTTGACGCGAAGCCCTGCAGCGGTGAAGCCGCCATCCACGGAAATCGTCTGGCCGCTGACGTAGCTGGCGTCATCGGAGGCGAGAAACACGGCCACGGCCGCGACTTCATCCGGATCGCCATAACGGCCCAGCGGGATGGCGCGATGCCAGGCCTCGCGCCGCTCTTCGGAATGCTGGTCGCGGTTGCGCTGCACATCAATCGGGCCCGGCGCCACGGCATTCACGGTGATGTTGTACTGGGCGAGGTCCACGGCCATCGCGCGCGTCATGGCGATGATGCCGCCTTTGGCTGCCGCATAGGCCGCCCGGCCACTGCTGCCGAGCAGGCCGGAGTGTGATGAGAAATTCACGATGCGCCCGCCGCCCATCTCGATCATGTCGTGGGCCGCCGCCTGCGCGCAGAGGAAGGTGCCGACCACGTTCACTTCCAGCATCTGCTGCAGGGTGGACAGCGGCGTTTCGAGGAAGTGTTTCTGCGAGCCGAGGCCGGCATTGTTGATCAGGATGTTGGCCGGGCCGAACTGCTCGCGTGAATAGTCGAGCATCGCCTGCACTTCCTCGGGGATGCGGATGTCGACGCGACAGGCCGCAGCACGGCCGCCGGCGGCGGTGATGTCGGCGCATACGGCGTGTACGGCTTCTTCATGCTTGTCGGCGAGCATCACGCTGGCGCCGGCGGCGGCGAGCCGGTGGGCGATGGCGGCACCGATACCGGTGGCGCTGCCGGTGACGATCGCGGTCTTGTCTGAAAACTGGGTGGTCATGGTGAAATCTCCAAAGTCATGCCGGGTGTCCGTATCGCGGACCGCCGCAGACTGGCTGCTAGGCTGAGCCTGAATACTCCGTTATCCTGCCGGTCCCGTCGAGTGTATTACCCGAATTCATTACTGAATCCACACCATCCATGTCAGAAAACCTTTACGAAGCCCTGTGGCCGCGCGGTCCGCGCCAGGTCAAAGTCAAGCCGCTGGCGAAGCGCCTCGATACCCTCGAAGGCAAGACCATTGCATGGGTCTGGGACTATGTGTTCCGCGGCAATGAAGTGTTCGAGCAGCTTGAGGAAAGCCTGCATGCGCGTTATCCCGGCGTGAAATTCCTGCACTGGGACCTGTTCGGCAATACCCATGGCAGTGACGAGCGCGCCGTGGTCGCCAATCTGCCGGACAGGCTGCGTGAATTCGGAGCCGACGCCGTTGTATCCGGGATGGGTTGTTGAGGCAGCTGCACGCCCGCCGTGTTGCGGGCAAGTGTGGCGGCTGAAAGTGCAGGCATTCCCTCGGCCACCCTGGTCTGCGAAAGTTTCGCGACGCTGGCCAAGGCCGCCTCGCAGGGCCTGGGTTATCCCAACATCCCGGTGGCACCGGTGCGCGGCCATCCCGGCCTGCAGAGCAAGGAAGAACTGCAGCAGAACGTGCGCGAGCTGACGCTGGATGGCGTGATCTGCTGCCTGACCGAAACGCCGGCGATGGCCACGGTCGGTGGCGAACCCGGCCCGCGCGACGTGGTCTGCCGCGGCAGCTTTGAGGACGTCAACGAGTATTTCCTAAAGCATGAACTGTCCGATGGCCTGCCAGTGGTGCCGCCGACCATCGCCAAGATCGAGGCTTTTCTCCGGCATACGAAGCGCAAGCCGGATGAAGTGCTCGGCGTACTGCTGCCCGACAGCCGCGCGGCCACCGTGTGGAGTGTCGCCGTCAACGGCGTCATGGCCGGCTGCCGGCCCGAATACATGCCGGTGCTGGTGGCGGCGGTGGAGGCGATGGTTGACCACCGCTACGGCGTGGAGCACAGCGGCAACACACCCGGCGGCGAGAACCTGATGATCCTCAACGGCCCGGTGATCAAGCAGCTCGGCTTCAACTACACCCAGGGCGTGATGCGCGACGGCTTCCAGGCCAACACCACGGTCGGCCGCTTCTGGCGGCTGTGCCTGCGCAATCTCGCCGGATTCCTGCCGCACAAAAACGACAAGGCGACCTTCGGCAACACCTGGCGCGTGGTCATCGCCGAGAACGAGGACGTGGTGGCGAACATCGGCTGGACGCCGCATGCCGCGGATTTTGGTGTTGCGGCAGGCCAGAGCGCGCTGACCATCGCGCGCTATACCGGCGGTAACCATATCTCTTCAGTATCAGGCTCGACACCGGAGGAACTGCTGCCGTACATCGCCGATGCCGTGACGCGGCAGTATTCCTGGCAGATCATGTTTACGGTGGGGCAGGGCTATGACACGCTGCGCCCGCTGATCCTGCTGTCGCCGATTCTTGCCGAGACCATCGCCAAAGGCGGCTGGAGCAAGGCGCGCTTCAAGCAGGCGCTGTTCGAGCGGGCACGCATGCCCGCGCGCGAGTTCGAGCGCATGCTGCGCGACTGGACGCAGAAACCGACCTGGAACCTCGCCGAGGAGCATCAGGCCGGGCGCATCCCGCAGGTGTTTCACGAATCCGATGATCCGGACCGGATGGTGCCGCTGGTGTGGCGACCCGAGGATTTCCATGTCGTCGTCACCGGCGACCTGGGGCGCAACAGCTGCTATGTGTTTGCGCACAACGGCGTGCTGGGGTTTCCCGTGTGCCGGGAAATCCAGACGTGATGTGCAGGATGTAATGTGCCGGATGTGATGCTGGGGGCGGCGGCGCAAGGCCTCCGCAGGTCATTTTTGCCTTGCGATCCGCCTACTGTGCCAGTTCGCGCATCACCTGGATCAGATCCGACTTGCCTTCAAAGCCGATGCCCGGCAGGTCGGGCATGGTGATGATGCCGTTTTCCACGCGCACGCCATCCGGGAATCCGCCGTAGGGCTGGAACAGGTCCGGATAGCTCTCGTTGCCGCCGAGGCCGAGGCCGGCGGCGATGTTCAGCGACATCTGGTGTCCGCCGTGCGGCACGCAGCGCGAGGGTGACCAGCCGGCGATTTTTAATTCCTTCAGCGTGCGCTGGTATTCGCAGAGGCCGTAGGACAGCGCGCAGTCGAACTGCAGCCAGTCGCGGTCCGGGCGCATGCCGCCGTAACGCAGCAGGTTGCGTGCGTCCTGGTGGCTGAACAGGTTTTCACCGGTGGCCATCGGGCCGGGGTAGAACTCGGCGAGTGCGGCCTGCAGCGCGAAGTCCAGCGGGTCGCCGGCTTCTTCGTACCAGAACAGCGGGTATTCGCGCAGTGCCTTGGCGTAGGCGATGGCGGTTTCCAGATCAAAGCGGCCGTTGGCGTCCACCGCCAGCTTGGCGTCCTTGCCGATCCCGGCGAGCGCGGCTTCGATGCGGCGGCGGTCTTCGGCGAGGTCG
>JAJTHX010000051.1 GCA_021300125.1 Betaproteobacteria bacterium
GCGCGTGATCACCGTGCCCGACAGCGGGGCATCGGCGGGCCAGTGGCGTTCCACCGCCAGCGCCATCGCCGCAGCCGCCTTGCCTGCGCCGACCACCAGCGTGCGGCCCGCCGGCGGTGGCGGCAGATGTGCCGGTACGACGCGCAGCGGATCAGCGGCATCCAGCGCGGCGCGATAGCTGCCGAGCAGCAGTTCCCGTGCCAGGGCGGTATTCAAGCGAGCACCTGCCTGAGGTGGACCCCGGTGTGGCTTTGTGCGCAGGCAGCCACGGTCTCGGGTGGACCCTCGACTACGATGCGGCCGCCGCCGTCGCCGCCCTCGGGGCCGAGGTCGATGATCCAGTCCGCGGTCTTGATCACGTCAAGATTGTGTTCAATCACGACAATGGTGTTGCCGTGGTCGCGCAGCCGGTGCAGCACGCGCAGCAGCAGGTCGGTATCGTGGAAATGCAGCCCGGTGGTGGGCTCGTCGAGGATGTAAAGCGTGCGTCCGGTATCGCGCTTGGACAGCTCAAGGGCCAGCTTCACGCGCTGTGCCTCGCCGCCGGACAGCGTGGTTGCGCTCTGTCCCAGGGTGATGTATCCGAGGCCGACGTCCATCAGCGTCTGCAGCTTGCGCGACAGCGCGGGCACCGCTGCGAAGAACTCGACGGCCTGCTCCACCGTCATTTCCAGCACCTCGTGGATGGTGCGTCCCTTGTAGCGGATATCCAGCGTTTCACGGTTGTAGCGCTTGCCGTGGCAGGTGTCGCAGGCCACGTAGATGTCGGGCAGGAAATGCATTTCCACCTTGAGCACGCCATCGCCCTGGCAGGCCTCGCAGCGTCCGCCTTTGACGTTGAAGGAAAAGCGGCCGGCGCCGTAGCCGCGTGCCCGGGCTTCGGGCACGCCGGCGAACAGCTCGCGGATCGGCGTAAACAGGCCGGTGTAGGTTGCTGGATTGGAACGCGGTGTGCGGCCGATCGGGCTCTGGTCGACGTTGACCACCTTGTCAAAAAAGGACATGCCCTCGACACCGGCGCAGGGCGCGGGCTCGGCGGATGCGCCATAGAGTTCGCGCGCCGCCGACACATAGAGCGTATCGTTGACGAGCGTGGATTTTCCGGAACCCGATACGCCGGTGACGCAGGTGAACAGGCCGACCGGGATGCCGACGCTCACATCCTTGAGGTTGTTGCCGCTGGCGCCGCGGATCACCAGCTGGCGCTGGGGGTTGGCACGATGGCGCAGGGCGGGCACATCAATGCGGCGGCGGCCGGAGAGGTACTGGCCTGTCAGCGATTCGGGATGCGCGGCGATTTCCGCCGGGGTGCCCTCGGCGATGATGCTGCCGCCGTGCTCGCCGGCTCCGAGTCCCATGTCGACGACATGGTCCGCGCTCATGATCGCGTCCTGGTCGTGCTCGACCACCAGCACCGAGTTGCCGATGTCACGCAGGCGCTTCAGCATGTCCAGCAGTCGCGTGTTGTCGCGCTGGTGCAGGCCGATCGAGGGTTCGTCCAGCACGTACATCACGCCGGTGAGTCCCGAACCGATCTGGCTGGCAAGGCGGATGCGCTGCGACTCGCCGCCGGAAAGAGTGTCGGCCGAGCGGTCGAGTGACAGATAGTCGAGGCCGACATCGACCAGGAACCGCAGCCGGTTGCGGATCTCGCCGGCGATTTTTTCCGCGATCGCCTGTTTCCCCCCGGTGAGTGCAAGCTGTTCGAAAAAGCGCATGGCCTCGCCGAGCTGCAACGCCGAAAGCGCGAAGATCGGTTTTGCTGCGACCTTCACGTGGCGGGCCTCCCTGCGCAGCCGGGTGCCGGCGCAATCGGGGCACTGGCGGGTGTTGAGGAACTTGGCGAGCTCTTCGCGCACCACCGGAGAATCGGTCTCGCGATGGCGGCGCTCAATGTTGGGGATCACGCCCTCGAAGGCGTGTTCGCGCACATGGGACTTGCCGCGCTCTCCGGCATAGGTGAAGCGGATCGATTCCTTGCCCGAGCCGTGCAACACCACTTCACGCACCGTCTCGGGCAGCTCGGCAAAGGGCGTGTCGATGTCGAATCCGTAGTGCGCGGCCAGTCCCAGCAGCATCTGGAAGTAGAACTGGTTGCGGTGATCCCAGCCCTTGATCGCGCCGGCGGCCAGCGACAGGTCGGGGAATGCGGCGATGCGCTTCGGATCGAAGAAGGTGATCGATCCCAGGCCGTCGCAGCGCGGGCAGGCGCCCGCCGGGTTGTTGAAGGAAAACAGCCGCGGCTCGAGCTCTGGCGAGGCGTAGCCGCAGTGTGGGCAGGCCATGCGCGCGGAAAAGGCCTGCTCGGCGCCGCTGTCCAGATCCACCGACAGTGCGCGGCCGTCGCCGTGGCGCAGCGCGGTCTCGAAAGATTCGGCCAGACGCTGGCGCAGGTCGGGACGTACACGCAGGCGGTCAACCACCACCTCGACGGTGTGGCGGGCGTTTTTCTTCAGCGCCGGAACGGCATCGATGTCATGCACCGTGCCGTCGATACGCACGCGGACGAAGCCCTGTGCGCGCAGTTCGTCGATCAGCGCGGATTGCTCGCCCTTGCGGTCGTTGACCAAGGGGGCGAGGATCATCAGCCGCGTTTCCGCCGGCATCTGCAGGACCTGATCCACCATCTGCGCCACCGACTGTGCGGCGAGCACCACATCGTGCTCTGGGCAGTGCGGCTCGCCGATGCGCGAGTAGAGCAGGCGCAGGTAGTCGTGGATTTCAGTGACCGTGCCCACCGTAGAGCGGGGGTTGTGGCTGGAGGCTTTCTGTTCGATCGCGATCGCGGGCGACAGGCCCTCGATCAGGTCCACATCCGGTTTTTCCATCAGCTGCAGGAATTGCCGTGCGTATGCCCACAGCGACTCGACATAGCGGCGCTGGCCTTCGGCGTAGAGCGTGTCGAAGGCGAGCGAGGATTTGCCGGAGCCCGACAGCCCGGTGATCACCACCAGGCGGTTGCGCGGCAGGTCCAGGCTGATGTTTTTCAGGTTGTGGGTGCGGGCGCCGCGCACGTGGATGCTGCCGGCAGGCGCCTGCATCGCCGCTGCTGCGGATGATTTCGCGGGGATCGCCACCAGCTTCGGTGTTTGGGTGCGCGAACTCATGAATGTTGCGAACTCATGGGCATGGATTTGTCACTGCGGACGCTGCGGAAGTAATGGGCAGCAAGGGTAAACTGGTAATATTACGCGCATCGGTCGGCCAGCCCAACCATTCCCGGTTCGCGCTTTCCTCCGGCCACCCCATCTCCATGGCATCCAGCGGCAAAATGACCCCGCTTGAACTGCGGGCCAGCATTGGCTTGTCCGGCATTTTCGGACTGCGCCTGCTCGGCATGTTCGTGATCCTGCCGGTATTTGCGATCTATGCCGAGACCCTGCCCGGGGGTGACAACCTGACCCTGGTCGGCATCGCCATCGGCGCCTACGGCCTGACCCAGGCCCTGCTGCAGATTCCCTTCGGCTGGCTGTCCGACCGCCATGGGCGCAAGCCGGTGGTTTATGCCGGGCTGCTGATTTTTGCCTTTGGCAGTTTTGTCGCGGCGCTGGCGCCGAACATCTATGTCGTGATCATCGGCCGCATGCTGCAGGGTGCCGGTGCGATCTCGGCCGCGGTGATCGCGATGACTGCCGATCTCACGCGCGAGGAGCAGCGCGCCAAGGCGATGGCGATGATTGGTTCCACCATCGGCGCCGCATTTGCGCTGTCGCTGGTGGTCAGTCCATGGCTGGACCGCCATATCGGCGTGCCCGGCATTTTCGCGCTGACCGGTGGGCTGGCGCTGGCTGCGATGCTGGTGATGTGGCGGATCATCCCCGATCCGCCTCCTGCGCCGCCGGCCCAGGGCCGCGCGCTGGGCGATTTCTGGCGGGTGCTGACCGATCCCGAACTGGCGCGGCTGAACTGGGGTGTGTTTGCGCTGCACGCAGTGCTGATGGCGCTGTTCATCATGGTGCCTTTTGCGCTGCGTGACGCCGGCCTGCCGGTCTCCGCCCACTGGCAGGTTTACCTGCCGGTGATGCTGGGTTCCTTCGTGCTGATGATGCCGGCGGTGCTGCAGGCTGGCGACCCGGAGCGCCTGCGGCGCTGGTGGACGCCATGCGCTACTCGGTGCTCGATGGTGGAAAGCGTTTGCGCCCGCTATTGGTTTTGGCTGCGCATGAGGCTGTGGCCGCCCAAGGCACCGCCTGCCTCCCTGCGGCGCTGCGCGCAGCCTGCGCGGTGGAATTGATCCACGCCTATTCTTTGGTGCACGACGATATGCCCTGCATGGACAACGACGTTTTGCGCCGTGGCAAACCCACAGTGCATGTGCAATTTGGTGAAGCCAGTGCGCTCTTGGCGGGTGACGCTTTGCAGGCGCTGGCGTTTGAGTTACTCACGCCTTTGGATGGCACTGTGCCTGCAGCGATTCAGGCACGCCTGTGTGGCCTCTTGGCCCGGGCTGCGGGCAGTGGTGGTATGGCCGGGGGCCAGGCCATAGACCTGGCCAGCGTCGGCCAAGCCTTAAGCGAGCGCCAGTTGCGCGAGATGCACCAGCTTAAAACTGGCGCATTGCTAGAAGGCAGCGTGCTGATGGGAGCGCATTGCGCGCAGGCCGATGCGGCAACCTTGCAAGCATTGCAGGCCTACGGCGCTGCCATAGGCCTGGCGTTTCAGGTGGTAGATGATATTTTGGATGTCACCGCCGACTCCGCTACGCTGGGCAAGACCGCTGGTAAAGATGCCGACAACGATAAGCCCACCTATGTGTCCCTCATGGGTTTGCATGCCAGCCGCGCTTACGCCCAAGAGTTGCTCGCCCAAGCGCTCGCGGCTTTGGACGGCAGCACGTTGTCCGATACACAGGCCTTGCGCGCCTTGGCCGATATGGTGGTGAACCGTGCACACTAGTAAAAAACGCCATCAGCCCTCGCATTCATTGCGCAAGCAGCTACAAAAAAAATAGCACATGTCAACCTCTTCCTATCCGCTACTGACTTCTATCCACAAGCCTGAGGATTTGCGCGCCGTGCCGCGCGCCCAGTTGGGCCAGGTGGCAGATGAGTTGCGCGCCTATCTGCTCGACAGTGTGTCCAAAACCGGCGGTCACCTTAGCTCCAACTTGGGCACGGTCGAACTCACGGTGGCTTTGCACTATGTATTCAACACACCACAGGACCGTTTGGTA
>JAJTHX010000384.1 GCA_021300125.1 Betaproteobacteria bacterium
ACGGTGCGCGCTGGAGTGCCGGACGTTGGGGCGATGCCGATCATCTGGGCCCCGACGGCGTGACCATCTTCGGTGATCGCCGCATATAAAAAAAGAAAAATCAATAAAAACAAATACTTATGATCGATCCCGCGGCGTCACCGGTGATCCTCGTCCACGGCCTCTGGATGCACGGACTGGTGATGCTGCCGCTGGCGCGGCGGCTGCGGCGGGAGGGATTTGCCACACACTGCTGGTCCTATCCCACGCTGCGGCGCTCGCTCAGCGACAACGCGGATGCACTGGCGCGTTTCTGCCGCGAACGCAGCCTGCATGAGATCCGCATCGTTGCGCACAGCATGGGCGGACTGGTGGCGCTGCGCATGCTCGAGCGCCATGCCGACATTGCCTGCACGCGGCTGGTGCTGCTCGGCACGCCTTACCTCGACAGCCATGCCGCGCGCCGTCTTGCGCGCTGGCCGGGCGGCTCGCTGCTGCTCGGACGGGGGATCGCCGAATGGCTGGCCTCGCCGCGACCGAAGCCGCGCGCCGGCTGCGACATTGCGCTGGTGACCGGTACCCGGGCGCTGGGACTGGCGGCGCTGGTGGCGCGCGACCTGCCGCCACCGCACGATGGCGTGGTCAGCCTTGCCGAAACGCCGGTGCCGGGTGCGCATGAACTCGCGCGGCTGCCGGTGACCCACAGCGGCATGCTGGTGTCGCGCGCGGTGGCGGCGCGTTGTGCGGCCTTCCTGCGCGGCGGACGGGCGGCGTGATGCGCATCGCCGCGGCGCTGCTGCTGGTGCTGCTGCTCGGCGGCTGCGCGCGGCTGGGGTACTACCTCCAGGCTGCCGGTGGCCAGCTCGAGATCTGGCAGCGCGAGGTGCCCGTCGAGCGCCTGCTCGCGAATCCCGCAATCGATCCGAAGCTGCGCCTGCAGCTCGAACGCGCCTTGCGCATCCGCGACTTCGCCAGCCGCGAACTGGGGCTGCCCGACAACCGGAGCTACCGTGCCTATGCCGACCTCGCGCGCCCCTTCGTGGTGTGGAACGTGTTTGCCGCACCCGAATTGTCGCTGCAGGCGAAACAGTGGTGCTTTGCCTTTGCCGGCTGCGTCAACTACCGGGGCTACTTCAACGAGGCCGATGCCCGCGCCGAGGCGGCGCGGCTCACGGCGCAGGGTTACGACGTGCACGTCGGCGGCGTGCCCGCCTATTCGACGCTGGGCTGGTTCGCGGATCCGCTGCTCAACACCTTCATTCATTATCCGGAGCCCGAGCTGGCGCGGCTGATTTTCCATGAGCTCGCGCATCAGCAGGTCTATGTGCAGGACGACACCGTGTTCAACGAGTCCTTTGCCACCGTGGTCGAGCAGGCCGGGGTTGAACGCTGGCTGGCGGCTCATGGCAGCGCCGGCGAGCGCGAGCAGTTCGACCGCTTGCAGCGTTTTCGCGCCGATTTTCGCCGCCTGGTGGCTGAGGCGCGTGAAGACCTGTCCCGCCTCTATGCCGGCACCGGCAGCGACGAGGAAAAACGTCGCCTCAAGGCCGAAGCCTTCGCCCGGTTGCGCAAGGCCTACCAGGCCCAGCGCAGCGACTGGGGCGGTTTCGCCGGCTTCGACCGCTGGTTTGCCCAGTCCCTGGGCAACGCGCATCTCGCCTCGGTCGCGATCTATACCCAGCGTGTGCCTGCCCTCACCGCGCTGCTGCGCCAGTGCGCCGATGATCTGCCGTGTTTCTATACTGCGGTGCGCGAGCTCGCGGCACTGCAGCCCGCGCAGCGGCGGCAGCGCCTTGACGCGCTGGCTCCGCTGCTGCCCTGAAGCGGCGCGATCAGGGGGTGACGCTGCAGGGGCCGGCGTGACGCCGGCGCCTGCCCTCAGTGGGCCGTTGCGATGGCCTCGGCCAGGGTCAGCGGCGATTCGCCGGCGATTTCACGCCCGAGCTGGCCTGCGCGGGGCGTGCCTGCTGCAGCCAGCCGTGCCACCACGCGGCTGGACCCGAGCGAGCGGGCCGGTTGCCAGTTGCGGCGGCGCGCTGATCACCATCTGCACGATGTCGCTGCGGCGGATGTCGATGGCTTCGGGATTGCGCGCGAGCCGGTTGCGCGCGCGGCTCCTGCCCGCGGACTGCAGGCGTACATCGCGCCTGCCCGGGTCCAGGCTCTGCGGGGCAGCGTTTTTTCGTTGAAGACCCCGGGCGCGTCGCGGACAAAGACGTTCCCGACCGCGCCCACGGCTGTTGCGGGCAGCGCCTGCGCCTGGGCACGCAGTCCGGTGACCAGCAGGCTCAATGCGATCAGGGTATAGAGCAGGGGATTCATCGACTTTTCCGTTGACCGGCGTTCATGGGCGGATGCCGCCGCGAGTGACGGCCTGATAACGGCAATCCGGCACCGTTCCTGAACGCTTTGCCACAATGGCTTGCTATACTCCGGCCGACCTTTCCCGCAGGAGAATGCGATGAAACTGACCAGCACCAGCTTCGGCGACGGCCAGCCGATTCCCGCCGAATTTGCTTTCTGCGCACCCGATGCCAAGACCCACTGCACCCTCGGCGCCAACAAGAATCCACAGCTCGCCTGGAGCGGGCTGCCCGCCGGTACCCGATCGCTGGCACTGATCTGCCACGATCCCGATGTGCCGTCGAAGCCCGATGACGTCAACCAGGAGGGCCGCGAGATTCCGGCAACACTCCCGCGCGTTGATTTTTTCCACTGGGTGCTGGTGGACGTGGATCCGGCCTCGGGTCCCATCGCCGCCGGCGAGTTCTCCAGCGGCGTCACCGCCCGTGGCAAGGCGGGTCCCAACGGCCCGCGCGGCACGCGCCAGGGCATCAACGATTACACCGCGTGGTTTGCCGGCGACAAGGACATGAAGGGTGACTACTTCGGTTACGACGGTCCCTGTCCGCCGTGGAATGACAGCATCAAGCATCACTATGTGTTCACGCTGTATGCGCTGGATGTGGCGAAATGCCCGGTCGAGGGAAAATTCGGCGGCGCCGACGTGCGCAAGGCGATTGCCGGCCATGTGCTGGGCGAGGCCAGCATCACCGGGCTCTACACGCTCAATCCCCGCGTCAGGCTCTGAACGCCGCTCAGGCGGCCGCGACCACGTTCAGGCCCAGTTTGTCCTCCAGGGTCACCTCGAGGTCGGCCAGGGCCACATCGTTGAGCATCAGCGCGGCCGCTTCCTCGCCGGCCGCCGGCATGCGTTCGGGCTCGGCCACGCAGCCCATGCCCATCCTGCGGCAGACCTCGTCAATCAGGCGCACCGTCGCCATCAGCACGTTGCCGGTGTCGCAGGTTTCTAGGTGGTGGTCGCGGCAGATCACGCCATAGGCCTCGGGCAGGTTCCAGCGCCTGGTGAGCTCGAACCCGAATTCGCAATGCAGTGTGTTCACCATCTCCAGCGCGACCGCTTCCGGCAGCGAGGCCTCGATCTTCTGCTCGGACACGAGTTTTTCGATCGAACGCATCACCACCAGCTTGCCGACGTCGTGCAGCAATCCGGCCAGAAAGGCCTGTTCGGCCATTTCGCCATGGTTGCTGCGGTGAACGATCCATGCCGCGCCGATGGCCGAGGCTAAAGCCGTCTTCCACAGTTCACCGATGCTGGCCCTGAACAGCGGGTGGCGGGACTGGTAAAGGCTGACCTGCGCAGCCGCCATCGCCAGCCGCACCACCTGCTGTGCGCCCAGGCGTGACAGCGCCTGCTTCAGCGTCGCTGCCGCCGCGAGTCCCCCGTAGCGGCTGGAGTTGGCCATGCGCAGCACCTGTGCCGACAGCACCGGGTCGCGCAGCAGCGTGGATTCGATGCGCGCCAGCGACACCTTTTCATCATGAGCCAGTTTCAGCACCTCCAGCGCAACCGGGTTGAATACCGGAATGTGGGTGCCGGGAGTTCGCCCGGTTTGGGCGATCAGTTCCCTGAGGGAGTCGGTTCGGGTCATGGTTGAAATCCGGTGATACGGCGCCGTTCAGCAGTGGGCTGCGCTGCAACGCCGTTGACATCTGTCAGGGCGTGGACTGCTGGCGGGCGGGTCATCTTGGGTTGCACTCCGGACTCCGTGTTTAACGGCGCCGGGGCATGATCCTTGAGCCCGCGACCTGCTGGCGGTGTGCGGTAGACGGTGCAGCCAGTATCATCCCGCCCTGCGCTGTACCGTTGCCAACGGGATTGAACCGAATTGAAGACGCTATCCCCCGAAATGCTCGAGCACCGCCGGCTCAACCAGCCGCGCCCGGAGTATCCGGAAGACCTGCCGGTGGTGGCAAAGCGCGGCGAAATCGCGGCCGCGATCCGTGATAACCCGGTGGTCATCGTCTGCGGCGAGACCGGCTCGGGCAAGACCACGCAGCTGCCGAAGA
>JAJTHX010000040.1 GCA_021300125.1 Betaproteobacteria bacterium
GACTCGCGCTGGCCGGACGTCGTCCGGAAATAGACATAACCCAGACCGAGCATCAGCAGATAGGCCGCCGCGATGCCCGGGTTGAAAGCCACGATCGCGCACAGGGCAAGGGCAGCCGCGACCAGGGCGAAACCGGGGCACCAGGGATAACAGGGCGCCATGAAGGGCCGCGTCATCAAGGGTTCGCTGCAGCGCAGGCGGAACAGGGCGAGCATGCTGACGATGTACATCGTCAGCGCCCCCAACACCGCCATCGTGACGATGTTGGCGGTCAGGGTCTGGCCGCCGAACTGGATCAGGCTGTCGCTGAAAATCGCGGCAATGCCCACCACGCCACCGGCAAGTATCGCGCGGTGCGGCGTGTGGAACCGCGGATGCAGCTCGGAAAACCAGCGCGGCAGGTAACCGGCGCGCGCCAGCGCAAACCACTGGCGCGAGTAGCCAAGAATGATGCCGTGAAAAGAAGCCACCAAGCCGAACAGGCCGAGCCAGACCAGCATGGTCAGCCAGCCGCTGCCTTCGCCGACCACGGCCTTCATCGCCTGCGGCAGCGGATCATTGATGTTCGAGAGTAAGGTCCAGTCGCCCACACCGCCGGCAAACAGCATCACGCCCAGCGCCAGCGAGATCAGCGTCAGCATGCCCGTGATATAGGCGACAGGAATCGAACGCCGCGGATCACGTGCCTCCTCGGCAGCCATAGCAACCCCCTCGATGGCCAGAAAAAACCAGATCGCGAAGGGTATTGCGGCGATGATGCCCGGTATCGCAGCGGTGCTGAACACGTCGGCGCCGGACCAGCCGCCGGCGGTGAAATTGGCCATAGAAAATCCGGGCGCCACCACGCCCATGAATACCAGCAGCTCGAACACTGCGATCAGCGTCACCACCAGCTCGAAAGTGGCGGCGATTCGCACCCCGGCAATGTTGAGCGCCATGAACACGAAATAGGCGCCCACCGCCGCAGCCTTCGGATCAACCGCCGGAAACTGCACGTTGAGATACGCCCCGATTGCCAGCGCGATGGCCGGCGGGGCGAACACGAACTCGACCAGTGTCGCTGCGCCGGCCATGTATCCGCCGGTCGGACCGAAGGCCCGCCGCGCATAGGCGAACGGGCCGCCGGCATGCGGTATCGAAGTGGTGAGTTCGGTGAAGCTGAAGATGAAGGTTGCGTACATCGCAGCCACGAACAGCGTAGTCACCAGGAAGCCCAGGGTTCCGGCGGAGGCCCAGCCGAAACTCCAGCCGAAGTATTCCCCTGAGATGACCAGACCGACCGCGATGCCCCAGAGCTGGATCGTGGTCAGGGTCTTGCGCAGCTGCGGCGGGTTAGGATTGGATGTCATTGCAGGCGGCACGGACACAGAACGCCGCGGGTGCCGACCGCGAATCCGCGGCCGGCACCCGCGGCATCACCGTCATTACTTCGCGCGCAGGAACTCCGAGGCACGCAGCAGCACGAACTCGTTGTCGTCATGGCGGCCGATGGTGCGCGAACTGCCCACCGGCAGGTTGTTGTCGACACCGACGACAATGTGGTCAGCATCGACAATATCAACGTTTTCGATGCACCAGAACGGCATCGTGAAGCGTCCCGCGACCAGGCCGCTGCGCGAACGCTTGTCCGGGTCCGCGATGTTGAGCAGGTCGATATAGCCGATCTTGCGCACAATGCCGCCGGACGCGGTGCCGCCAAGGTCGATCTTGTAAACCCGCTTGAAGCGCGCCGGGTTATTGAAGCAGTCGGCACGCGCCGGACCGTTGCAGGCCAGCTCGACGTCGCCCTCGCCGTTGTCACGCTCGATCACCAGCGCGGTATTGGCGTCGATCATATTGAAATCGCCGATGTTGTTGCCCGCGATCTCGATCTGGTAGAACCACGAGCGGCCGGTGTATGCGCCCTTCTGCACGTCGAACTCGAGGATGCGCAGCACATCCTTGCCCTCGCGGCTCTCCCAGCCCTTGATCTCGGCGCTCCACAGAGGACCCTCCAGCATCGGGTAGAGGAAACGCCCGTCAGGCGAAGCCGCCATGCCTTCGAAGCCGCGGGAGCGGCGCACGATGGTGTTGAACTGCCCCGGCACCGCCGGCGTTATCACGCTGAAATGATCGGGCGAACGCACCACCACGCCGTCGACCACGGTTTCGAACAGCCCGGTGACCTTGCCGTTGCGGTCGGCACGGATGAGGTAAGGTCCCAACTCGTCTCCGAACCAGAACGTGTCGCCGATGATCTGGATCGATTCGATGTCAAGGTCGGCCCCGGTCAGGTAACGCTTGCTGGTGGAGGAGTTGACGATGTTGAAGGGCAGGATGCCGTCGGGATCATGCAGGTAAACGCTGCGCAGCACCTGCATCTGGCCGCTGCTCCAGTCGAGGCGGATGTGGTGGAACATCAGCATCGCATCGGGCGAGTTGGCCCGCGTGCCGAAGCCGTTGTCGGTCACCGTCCACGCAGTGCCGTCCTTCTGCCATTTGATGCCGGAAAAACCCTGCAGCGGCTGCCCCTTGAACGGTGTGTTGATCCCGGTCAGCCGCGGCACCTTGGGATCGGACAGAAACGACACCCCCGTGATCGAGCCGATTTCATCGCGGCGACGGCCGTCGGCGTGGGTGTAGCGGCCCGATACCGAAAGGCTGGCCGGCGCATCCGAAGGCGGCTTGAGAAAAGTCGCCGCCGGCAGCATGGCATGACCGGCCAGCGTTGAAGGAAACGGCTGCGCCGCGGAAGCAGCGGTGGCGGCGCCGATCAGCGCGGCTGCGGTGATGTAACGGCTCAACATGAGTGATCTCCCTGATTTAATTGTTGACAGCACTCAGGCAAAACCACGGCGCTTACAGCTCTTCCAGCGTCGCCATGGTGATGTTCTTCCAGATCATCGGCGGCTGGCCGGGACGCAGCTCGACCATGTACACCTCGTCATTGGCCTGGCGGATGCGGTTCAGCGCGACATCGGGTGCGAGGCCGAGCAGTTCTGCCATGATCTGCGGGTTGCTGCCGCCGTGGCCGACGATCAGGATCGAGCCGCCCTTCTTGTGGCGCGAAAGGATGTCGCGGGTCGCCGCACCAACGCGCTTGTGCTGGTCGCCGAGCGATTCGCCGCCGTCGAGCGAGTCATCGGCAATGCGGATGCGCTTGCGGTACTCAGCCGACATCTCGGCATTGTTCTTGGGGTCATCGACGATGCCTTCGAACTTGCCGTGATTGCGCTCATTGAGACCGGCAATCGGGGTCTGCTTGACGTTGGTGAATCCCTCGGCGGTCTGGCGCGCGCGCTGCAAGCCTGCGGTGTAAATATGGTCGAGGTGCACGCCCCTCATGCGCTCCACCAGCGCCGCCGCCTGCTTGCGGCCGGTTTCGTTGAGCGGATTGTCGGTCGAGCCCTGCACACGCAGCGCGACGTTCCAGTCGGTGATGCCATGGCGGGCGATGTAGACGCGCAACACGCCGTCCTGCGCGATGGCCGGGGCGGCGGTGGCAACAGCGAGGACGCAGAACAGTAGATGGTGAATCCAGGGCCTGGCGGACATAAAACCTCCTCAAAGTCGGAAAAGAAACAGGAAAAAACGGGTTACGGCTTGCTGTTTGGCTCCGCAATCTAGAACGGTGTCAAAAGCGCTACTATCAAATTTCGGCAAGCCGGATTGACAGGACGGCCCGCCCGCGGCACCGCCAGCTGGCGGTCCGGCAGCAATCCTGTGGCACGGGGCTTGCTCGGATTCAGGCGGAGCCGGGCAGGTTCGGGGGAGCCTCAACCCAGGCGCAGCCGCCCGGTTGTCATGCGCCTGTCATTGGCAGGCGCCAATATCGCGCTTTTGTTCATTTCCGTGGCACCGCCACAGCAACAGGGGGAAGACATCGATGAGGATGACGGTCGAAGCAGCGGTGCCGCCCGCCCCCCCTATGCCTCGTATCGGTGCATGGATGCACAGGAACAGGCCGGCGTCCTCCAGGGATGGAACCAGCGATACTGGCAACTATCCCGCGGCGCCTTCGAGGGCCGCGTCAAGGCGCTGGAGATTGACGGCGCCTACGTATTCTTGGAGTCGGCCAACCGGACCCTGCTGCAGCGCGGCGCCCTGGCGCCGGGGGCACTGGGCGTTGCGGTGCCGCTGCATCTGGCAGGCGAGGCCCGCTTCTGCGGCCGGCCCTGCACCCTGGATCAGCTGTATGTCTATTCCGGTGAGGCCGGTTTCGAGTTCTGCTCCCCCGCTGACCACCAGGTCGCCGGGATTGCCCTCCCGGCAAGCGATCTGCCCCTGCTCTCGGCCCAGGCCGCCGCACTGCGCCGGACCACCGACTTGGTCAGCCATGCCCATACCCGCAGATCCCGGCCGGAAGCGTTAGACCAGGCCCGCGGGCTCGTCGTGAGCCTGTTGCAGGCCGCGGCACAGACGCCTGCGCTGCTGCACAGCGACCATGCCCGCGCGCAGGCCAAGGACGCGATCATCGCCACCCTGGTAGATCTGCTCGCCACCGGGGAAGACGCAGCAGCCCCGCAGCCGCTGGAAGTCCGCGCCCGCTGGCAACTGGTCAAGCGCGCCCGCGAACGCATCGCGGCCCATCCCGAGGAACCGATTACGGTAGCGACCCTGTGCGCAGAACTCGGTATCAGCCGGCGCACCCTGCAATACTGCTTTCGCGACGTGCTCGGCATCAGCCCCCTCAGTTACCTTCGTGCCATGCGGCTCAACGGTGTGCGCGCCGCCCTGCAGACGGCACGCTCGGTCACCGAAGCGGCCGTCAATTGGGGCTTCTGGCACCTTGGCCAGTTCTCCGCCGACTACAGGGCCATGTTTGGCGAACGGCCCTCCGAAACCTTCAACCGCCATCACCCGGCGTTGCAGCGAGACGATTGAGGCCCAGGGTGCGCCCAGCGGCAGGGTCGGAGGCACTCCGCCCGGAGATAAAAAAAGCAGCCCTGAAGGCTGCCTTTTTTATTCAATTAGATCAAATACTTATTTTATTTTCGTGCGCCGGGATCATACATCTGCGCCTCGATATCCTTGAGCATCTCCTGCTGCGCAAGGCGCCCCGCGAGCCCGCTGTCCTTGGCCGAGGTGGCCGTGGCGGCGGCGATCTTGGCGGACACTTCGCGGATGCGCGGCAGCGCCGGATAGAGGCTGCCCTGCGCAAGGTCGGACTCGGTGACCAGCTGCGCCAAGGTATGCGCCGACTTCATGAACATGTCGTCGGTGATGACGCGGGTCTTGGCGGCAATCGCGCCCAGACCGATGCCGGGGAAGATATAGCTGTTGTTGCCCTGGCGCGGCACGAAGGTCTGGCCATGGAGCGTGACCGGATCAAAGGGACTGCCGCAGGCAAACAAGGCGCGACCCTTGCTGAAACGATAGGCCTGCTCCGCGGTGCACTCGGCCTGTGAGGTCGGATTCGACAGCGCGAAAATGATCGGCCGCTCGTTGAGCTTAGCCATCTCCTCGATGATCTCACGGGTGAAGGTGCCGCCCACCGCCGCCACGCCGATGATCGCCGTCGGCTTGATGTCCTTGATGGCGCTCAGGAAATCGCCGATCGGCGCGTGCTCATGGGCATAGTTGAGCTTGTGGTGCGCGAGATCGCGCCGGGTTCTCACCACCAGGCCCTTGGAATCGACCAGCCAGCAGGTGCGCCGCGCAGCCTCGAGGGACATGCCCTGCGCCACCATCGCCGAGGCAATCAGGTCGGCAATGCCGGTCGCGGCCTCGCCCGCGCCGAGGAACAGCACGCGCTGTTCGTTCAGCGGCTGGCCGGTGATGCGCAGCGCCGAGAAAATGCCCGCCAGCGCCACTGCCGCGGTGCCCTGGATGTCGTCATTGAAGCTGGGCACGCGGTCGCGGTACTTTTCCAGCAGGCGGAAAGCGTTGTGGTTGGCGAAGTCCTCGAACTGCACCACGCAGCCGGGAAACACCTCCTGCACCGCGGTCATGAATTCGTCGATGAACTCGTCGTAGGCGGGGCTGGTCACGCGCGGCTGGCGCAGACCGACATAAAAAGGATCGTTGCGCACATCCTCATTGTTGCAGCCCACATCCAGCGTCACCGGCAGGCACAGCCGCGGGTGGATGCCGGCACAGGCGGTATAAAGTGACAATTTGCCCACCGGAATGCCCATGCCGTGAGCACCGAGGTCGCCCAGGCCGAGGATGCGCTCGCCGTCGGTGACCACGATGATGCCCGGGTCATAGGGCCAGTTGCGCAGCACGTTCGCGATATTGCCCTTGTCGCGGATGCTGATGAACATGCCGCGCGGCCGCTGGAAGATCTGGCCGAACTTCTGGCAGGCGAGGCCGACGATTGGCGTGTAAACGATGGGCTGCATCTCGTCGATGTGGTCGCACAGGATCTGGAAAAACAGGTCCTCGTTGCGGTCGTGCAGCGCATTCAGGGCCACAAACTTGTCCAGCGGTTCGCTCATCTTGCGGAAGCTGAGCAGAAAACGCTCAGCCTGGTCGGCCTGCGTATGCACATGCGGCGGCAGCAGGCCGGTCAGCCCGTAGGACTCGCGCTCCTCGAGCGTGAAGGCAGTACCGCGGTTCAGGATGGGGTCGCGCAGGACGTCCAGCCCGCGACGCTCAAGCGGCGTGCGCTGGCCCACGCCAACGGTGTCTTTTCGATGCATTGGAAACGCTCCTCGGTGCGGTTTATACCGCTTGAATTCAGCCGCGCAGAAAATCGCGCAGATAGCGCTTGAAGTCATCCCCGAACACCAGCGCATCCATGTCCTTGTTCGAGGCAATTTTGTCCTTGAGCCCGGCCGGATCACCGCCGCCGTGCAGGTATGCATACACCTCGCGCAGCGCCTTCACCGCCGCCGCCACCGGCTGGTGGCCCTGCAGCAGCACGCGGCAGCCAGCCTCAGCAAAGGCTTCGCGGGTTTCAGTAGTCCTGCCCGGACCGACGATCACCGGCAGGCCCGAGGCCTCGCGCACCGCGCGAACTTCGGCCGCGGTCTCGACGCCGATGATGAATATGCAGTCAACGCCGCAGGCGGCATAGGCCTTGACCCGCTCCACCGTGCGCGACAGGTCTTCCACCTTCAGCGCCGCAGTGCGGCCGGCGATCACCGTCGACGGGTCGCACCGCGCCGCCACCGCGGCCTTGAGCTTGCCCACCATCTCCGGAATCGAAATCAGCTCGTCCTGCCCTTCCTGCTGGCCGAAGCGGATCGGCAGCGCCGTATCCTCAATGCTCATCGCCGACACGCCGGCATGTTCCAGTTCCTGCACCGTGCGCATCACATTGAGCGCGTTGCCATAGCCGTGGTCGGCATCCACCAGCAGCGACAGGTGGCTCACGCGCATCATCCGCCGCACCTGGTCGGCGAAATCGGTCAGTGTGAGCAGGATCAGGTCGGGCGCGGCCAGCGTGGTGTTCGACGACACCGAGCCGGCGAGAATGCCCAACTGATAACCCACGCTTTCGGCAACGCGGGCCGACAGCGGATCGTAAACGCTCGCCGGCGAAAGGCAGGCGCTGCCTTCAAGGATGGCACGGAAGCGCCGGCGCTGTTCAGTGTGACGCAAATGACTCAATTCGGACTCCTAGGCAATCGGGTTTTTTGCGAGGTGGTAACGTTAACAGGCCGCGGCGACCGCGTAAAATAAAACCCCCGCTGCATTTGACAACATCCACTGATCCGACTCCCGCCACCATGAAAGCCTTGACCACCGCCTTGCACGGTGTATTGCTGCTGCAGGGTGCGCTGCACCACGACGAGCGCGGATTTTTCACTGAACTCTTCAGCAGGCGGGATTTCCGGGTCGCGACGGGACTGGACATTGATTTCGTTCAGGACAATCTGTCCCGCTCAAAGCGGCATGTGCTGCGCGGGCTGCATTACCAAGTGGTCGAACCCCAAGGCAAGCTGATCCGGGTGCTCCACGGCGAGGTCTATGACGTCGCCGTGGACCTGCGCCGCGCCTCTCCCAGTTTCGGACGCTGGGCCGGGTTTCGACTGAATGCAGAAAGCGCGCAGGCGCTTTGGCTGCCGCCGGGGTTCGCCCACGGCTTCCTCACCCTGTCCGACAGCGCCGACTGTTTCTACAAGACCACCACACACTACGCCCTGCAACACGAGCGCTGCCTGCGTTGGGATGATCCGTCCCTGAAAATCGACTGGAAGCTCGATACATCGCCAATCGTAGCCGCAAAGGATCACGAAGGCATGTACTGGGACGAGATCGAAATGTATCCTTGACCAATCGGCAATCAGCGCAATCAGCCCAGATACGAGCAGTTACACCAGATACAAGCAGTTACACCTGTACTAAAAAAGCCCGTGACGAGAGTCGCGGGCTTTTCAGTGGATCTTGGCGCGGCCGGAGGGATTCGAACCCCCTACCCCCTGGTTCGTAGCCAGGTACTCTATCCAGATGAGCTACGGCCGCCTTGGGTCCTTACCTAAGGGGCTGGATTATAACCAAATTCCGCCCCGAAACCTAGTCCGCAGACGTGCCGTGTATGGCGGCTGCGGCCGGCTTTGGATAGCATGCATGCCTCGCAAACACAGGAAACACCGGCATGAATATCGGCATCGTGGGCATCGGCCGCATGGGCGCGGCCATAGCGGAACGCCTGCTAAAGCATGGCGACAAGGTCACCGTCTGGAACCGCACCCGCGCCAAGGCCGAAGCGCTGCAGGCCGCAGGCGCAACGGTGGCGGATACGCCGGCGCAGCTCGCGCGATCCTGCGATCTGGTGCTGTCCATCCTGACTGATGCCGCCGCCATCACCACCGCCTTCGAAGGCCGGGACGGCGTGCTCTCGGCCGACCTCGGGGGCAAGCTGTTTGTCGAAATGAGCACCGTACGCCCGGAAACCGAGCGTGCGCTGGCGGCCCAGCTGCAGGCCCGGGGCGCGGCCCTGATTGACTGCCCGGTCGGCGGCACCACCGGACCCGCGCGCGAGGGCAAGCTGCTGGGCTTTGTCGGGGGCGAGGCTGCGAACCTCGAGCGCGCCCGCCCGGTGCTGGAGATCCTGTGCCGCCGCATCGAGCATGCCGGCCCGGTGGGCGCCGGCGCCAGCCTCAAGCTGGCGATCAACCTGCCGCTGCTGGTTTATTGGCAGGCCGTGGGCGAGGCGCTGGCCCTGTGCGAGCCGCTGGGTATCGAACCCGCGCGACTGGTGAGCATTTTTGCCGACACCTCCGGCGGCCCCAATGTTCTGAAAACCCGCGGCGGCATGCTCGCCGATGCGATGCGCGGCGTGCCCCCGGCCAGCACCACCTTCAACATTGACTCCATCCGCAAGGATATGGCGACGATGATCGAGGAAGCCCGCGCGCTGGGCTACGACGAGCTGCCGGTCACCGCGCGCGCGCTGGAGTGCTTCGACCAGGTCTCGCGCACGGGCCTCGGTGACGGCGATGCGGTGATGCTGCCGATGACCTGGCTCAAGCAGAACCGCAATCAGTAGCCCCGCCCCGCTTAATCCGTCTTAAGCCTGCGCTCCTTCACCACCCGCGCGAATTTCTTGTATTCGTTTTCGAGGAAGGTGCCGAGCTGTTCGGGCGTGCCGCCGATGGCATCGATGCCCTCTTCGGCAAACCGCTTGGCCAGTTCGGGCGAGGCCACGGCCTTGTTGAAGTGGCCGTTCAGCGTGGCGATGATGTCGCGCGGCGTGCCTTTGGGCGCGACCACGGCAAACCAGGCACTGAACTCGTAACCCGGCAGCGCATCGGCAATCGGCGGCACGCCGGGCAGCGCGGCGCTGGGCTTGAGGCTGGTTACACCCA
>JAJTHX010000222.1 GCA_021300125.1 Betaproteobacteria bacterium
ACATCGCGGCCCGAAGTCAGCTTGTTCGGCGTGCCGGTGTAGTGGAACAGCCGGCCGCGGCGCTTCAGTACCCGCGCGAGCTGGTCATAGAATTTCTGCGAGTAGAGTTCGCCGGCGATGCCGAAGCGCGGCGGGTCGTGCAGTACCGCATCGAAGGTCATATCGGGTAGGGTGGTGATGGCGGTGCTGATGTCCGCGTTCTGCAGCGCCAGCGCGCCGCCGGGCTGCGGCGACCAGGGATTGAGGCCGCGCAGCCAGATCACGTCGGGATTCTTTTCATAGGACTGCACCCGCGCCGCACCCTCTGCAATGCAGCTGGCGGCAAAGTAACCGAGCCCGCCGCAGCAGTCGAGGATGGTCTTGCCGCGCGGCGCGACCAGCGCTACTTTGCGCTGCGCGTCGGCCCAGGGTGACACCTGCGCCGTCGGCAGCATTTTGATGCCGTCGATCTCGAAGGTGGGCGGACCCCAGTCGGTGGGCACCAGCTTGATCAGCGCGGTCGAATACCGCTGCACCGGCGACCAGCCGCTGCCTTCACGATAATAGATCGTGCGTTCGCGCGGCTGGGCTATCCAGGGATGGTGCAGGCCGTTTGCGGCAAAACCTTCGGCATCCAGCGCCACCGCTGTTATTGAACGGCCGAGGTCGAGTGAACATTCCAGCGTGTCGCGGCCGGCCCGCGCGGCCTCGTGCAGCACATCGTGGACCTCGCGGGTGAGCAGGGGCGTTGCGGACATGCGGCAAGGGTAGCGCATGCCGGGGCGGGCATGGCCGCTGGCGCTCTGCCTCCGTTATGATGCGGCGCTGCTGCACCCGACCTCCAAGGACACGCCATGAACGGAAAAATCCGCCGCGTCATCACCGGCCACGACGCCAACGGCAAGGCCATCGTCATCGAGGACCAGCTCGCCCCCGCGGTGCGCACCAATCCGCTGCGCCCCGGCCACATCTCGGTAGATCTCTGGAAGACCGCCGCCACGCCGCACATCCTTCATGCGACGGAGCCCGATCCCACCGGCGGTCCGAAGCAGATCCACCCGCTGCCCGGCGGCACTGTGTTCCGCATTAGTGAAATCGCGCCCGAGACCGAGGCCATCCGCAACATCAGCCCCGAGCAGTCCAAAGCCGTTTTCGAGGCGATGGGTAACCGCAACGCCACCACCGCCGGCACCCAGAAGGGCCGCCATCCCTTCATGCACCGCACTGAAACCATCGACTATGCGGTGGTGCTCAAGGGCGAAATCACCATGCTGCTCGATGACCAGGACGTGGTGCTGAAGGAGGGCGACGTGGTCATCCAGCGCGGTACAAACCACGCCTGGAGCAACCGTTCCGACAAGCCGGCGTTGATGCTCTATGTGCTGATTGACGGAAAGTTCGACGACGAGCTTCAAGGCCATTTCGGCAGCGGCCACTGATTCGAGCATGTGCCGGAATGAGATTCCCCCTCGCCCCGCTTGCGGGGAGAGGGTTGGTGTGAGGGGGCTGCTGAAAGCCCATTGTTTCAAACCGTTTTGCTGACCCGAGTAACCCTCATGAGCAAACCTGTCTGCCTGCTGTGGCTGGATGATTTTGACGACTACAAAGCGGCACTCGCCAACGCCGGCCTTGCCGATCGCTTTGAGCTGCACCACGTCAGGCGCGAAGATACGCCACCGGAAAATCTGCTGCCGCGCGTTGAAATCCTTGCCGGCTGGAAACACGGCCAGCTGCTCGGCCGCATGCCGAAGCTGCGCTGGATCCAGGCGATGACCGCCGGCGTCGAGGCCTGGATCGGCGCGCCCGGCCTGCGTGATGACGTGCAACTGTGCAACGCGCGCGGCTCGCACCGCCACTCGATGTCGGAGAACATCCTCGGCGCCCTGTTCCACCTGACCAAACCCTATGCCGCGGTCGCGCTCGACCAGAAGCAGAGCCAATGGCAGCGCCGCCAGTCGAAGCTGCTGGCGGGGCAAACGCTGGGCATCCTCGGCCTGGGCGCCATCGGCCAGGAACTCGCGCGCAAGGCCGCAGGTCTGGAGATGCGCGTGATCGGCACCAAGCGCGAGCCCGAGCCGGTGGACGGCGTGGAGGCGGTGTACGGCGGAGACGAGACCGATGAGGTGCTGCGCCAGTCCGATTACGTGGTGGTGCTGATGCCGGCCACCCGCGAGACCGTGAATTACTTCAATACCCAGCGCCTGAAAGCGATGAAGCCTTCAGCCTGGCTGCTCAACTTCGCGCGCGGCGATCTGATTGTGGATGACGACCTGATTGCCGCGGTGAAAGCCAAAACCATCGCCGGGGCTGTGCTTGATGTCTTCCGCGAAGAGCCGCTGCCCGCAACCCATCCCTTCTGGACCACCGAAAACATCGCCGTGCTGCCCCACATCGGCGGCGGCCACGCCAAACGCGGTGCTGTTGTGGCGGAAATTTTTGCCGAGAACGCGCGCTGCGACCTGGCAGGTGAACCGTTTGTGACGGGGGTGGACCGGGCTCGGGGCTACTAAGCGGATGGCGCAGCCTGCAGGCATCGGGCCGGTCTGCCCCCAGGCGCCGGCTCCGGCACCGACTTTTCCCCGATACCCGACTGGGGTAAGGTAGATGGCGCGTGAGCGGCGCCGGGTTCGTTCGGCGCTTTTCCTGGGACCGAACTAAGGCAGTGTTTGTCGGTGACCCCGCAGCGAACGGGCGATCCTATTGCCCGGGATTTATCCAGAGCCGATGATCCGGCAGAAAGGGGCAGCTATGCTGAAGCCATCCCGTTTCAAATCCATCGGCTGGTGTGCGGGTAGCATGTTTCTGCTGTTGTTCTCGGCTGCAGCGAGTGCGCAATCGGCCGGCTGGTCACCCCAGCGCAATGTCGAAATCATCCACGGTTCGGCACCGGGCGGCAGCAACGACAAGACCGCTCGCGAGATCGAGAAGGCACTCGCCGAAACCCGGGCGGTGCCCACCACGATGACTGTAGTCAGCAAAGCAGGCGGCGGTGGCAATATTTCCATGGCCTACGCCAATCTGAGGCCGGGGGACGGCCATTATCTGCTGGTCGGTACCTCGACCATGATCACCAACCACATCATCGGCGCCAGTCCGATGAACTACACCGACTTCACGCCGATCGCCTCGCTGCTTAACGACTACATCGTATTTGCCGTTGCCACCGACTCGCCGCTGAAGACGCCGCGGGACCTTTTTGAGAGGCTGAAGACCCGGCCACAGTCCTTGTCCATTGGGTTTGCCAGTGCATTCGGCAACAGCCGTCACATCGGCGCCGGACTGCTCATCCGCGCCGCCGGCGGCAGTCCGCGTGACCTGAAGACCGTGGTGTTCAGGGGCTCCGCTGAGGCCATCAGCGCGTTGCTGGGCGGTCATATCGATGTCGCAATCCTCGGCGCGGTCAACTCGGTCCCGCACCTGGAGGCCGGCCGCATGCGCGTGCTGGCCGCGGCAACCCCTCGCCGTTTCGGCGGTGCGCTGGCGCAGGTCCCGACCTGGCGCGAACTGGGCATTGACGTCGTCTCCGGCAGCTGGCGCGGTGCTTTCGGGCCGCGGAACTTGCCCCCTGCGCAACTCGCTTTCTGGGAACAGGCGATGCGGCAGGTTGCCGAGAACCCGGGCTGGAAGTCGGATCTGGAGAAGAATTACTGGCTGGCTGATTTTTCCACCGGTGCGCAGTTCCGTGCCGAGCTTGAAAAGGACTATGCAGACACACGACGCATCCTCGCCGACGTGGGCCTGGCGAAGTGATCGCGACATGGCATCCGGCATGTCGTTGCGCTTGCCTGTGGTCCGGACGTGCGGATACGCGACTGCAACCGGCATCTCCGCCCAGCTGCCACCCCCGCCAGCGGCGCCAGCACATTACCCACCACGGGAATGATTAGCACCGGCGTGATTCCCGGCCACTGGAAGCCGCCCGCCACATTGCCGCGCAGCCAGCGCGAAAGCACCCATACCGTCACCGCGAACTGCAGCAGGCAGGCGA
>JAJTHX010000223.1 GCA_021300125.1 Betaproteobacteria bacterium
CGCAGCAGTGCGGCCGTGACGCGCTGCAATCAATGCAAGGGTGGTGCCCGCCAGCAAAGGCAGCAGGATGACAATGGCCAGCGTCATGGTTCTTCGTTGTGGGTGGAAGCAGGTGCGCTGCAGGTTGCGTCAGATCCAACGGCGGTGCCCTGAGGCTCTTTGGCGGGACACGCGCGATTGGACCCGCAGTGCGGGACGATCTCCGGTGGAACATTCACGGCGGACCAGGCAAACAGAAATTTCAGGACGCTTTTTCCGCCCGCGATCTAAAATGCGCAGCATCACGACTTTATAGTGCAGCGTATACAGCGTCAATCGCCATTGACAATGCATTGTTCTCGCACTTACGATCTCATTGCATTTTCGAAGACAGATTCACAGAATACAGCGGAGAACCTACGAACCATCACGACCGGTGATGGCTAGTTGCAGTTGTGCTCATGACCCTCGCTTCCTGACCCGCGCCAGACGTGACTGCTTGGGCTCCATGGCAAGCGGGCGGTAAATCTCCAACCGGTCGCCATCCTCGATTACGGTATACCTTTCGACGCGTCTTCCGAAGATACCCAACGGCGCCTGCGCTAGTTCAGGGAAACGCTCAAGCACGCCGCAGCTTCGTAGAGCCTGATTCACGCTTGAACCAGGCTCCAACTCCAGTTCGCAGCGGAACTCGAATTGAGGTGCGACGTAAACCACGATCACTTTCATTTTGGCGCGTAGAGCATATCAGCCCTGCGCATGAATGCGTCCATCATCGACTCCGCGATATGTCCGAACACTGGCGCGAAAAGTCGATCCAGCAGGCCGCCCGAGAATTCATAGTGCAGGCCGAAATCGATGCGGCAGGCGTTCCTGTCCAGCGCCGCAAAACGCCATGCCCCGTCCAGCCTGCGGAAGGGTCCTTCCACCAGCTCCAAAGTCATGCCAGAGGGCGGGTTTTTACGATTCCGCGTTGCGAAGCTTTGGCGGACCCCGCGGTAATTGACGCTGATCTCGGCGACCGTGTACTGAGCGTCCCGCAGCCTGACACGGGTGGCGCTGCACCACGGCAGGAACTCGGGATAGCGTTCGACATCGTCAACCAGCCCGAACATCAGCTCCGCTGAGTAAGGCACCAGTGCCGACCGTTCCACGCCACTCATGTCAGCGGCTTCCGGGGCCGGTAGCGGTGAGCAGGTAAAATGGCGTTCATCTCAGACTGGCACATTCCCATGAGCATCGTACAAAACAAGAAAGCGTTTCACGATTATTTTATCGAGCAACGCCACGAAGCGGGAATCTCACTTGAAGGCTGGGAGGTCAAGGCCATTCGAGCTGGACGGGCGCAGATCAAGGAGGCCTATGTCATCGTGAAAAATGCCGAGCTGTATCTTGTCGGCTGCCACATCACACCCCTACCCACCGCCTCCACGCATGTCACCCCGGACCCCACGCGCACCCGCAAGCTGCTGCTCCACGCCGAGGAAATCAGCCGACTCATCGGCAGCGTCGAAAGGGCCGGGTATACCCTGTTACCGCTTGACCTGCACTTCAGCCGCGGACGGATAAAACTTGAAATCGGACTGGCCAAGGGCAAGAAGCAGCATGACAAGCGCGCCAGCGAAAAAGACCGGGAATGGCAACGTGAACAGCAGCGGCTGATCCGGAACCGCTGACAAGAATGGGGTGGCTGATGGGACTCGAACCCACGACAACCGGAATCACAATCCGGGACTCTACCAGCTGAGCTACAGCCACCATTGCTGCGGAAACTGCCTGTTCATGGCGCGCCCGGCGGGACTCGAACCCACAACCCCCGGCTTAGAAGGCCGGTGCTCTATCCGGTTGAGCTACGGGCACGGAAACCGCCGGAAAAACAGCCGAAAACAGGCAGATAAGGCCAAGCCGGCCAACCCCCGCTCTGCAGCTGCATCCCGGGGCAGGCCGCCGCCAAAAACCAAGGCGCGAATATACGCCACCCCCCAGCCGAGCGTCAATTGAAAAGCCCCGTTTTTCCTTGCGACCGGGTGTGAATTCTGCTATTGTTTTTTTTTAGCGGGCTTACCTCTCATGGCCACCGAAATCCTCAAGAATTACCCCGCCTACAAGCCCAAGGGCAAAGAAGAATACATGAACTCCCGGCAGCTTGCGCATTTCCGCAAGATGCTCGAGGAGATGAAGACCGGCCTCTCCCAGGACATCGACCGCACCGTTCATACGATGCAGGACGAGGCGACGATTTTTGCCGACCCCAATGATCGGGCCAGCCAGGAATCCGACATGTCGCTGGAACTTCGCAACCGGGACCGGGAACGCAAGCTGATCAAGAAGATCGACGAGACCATAGCCCGCATCGACGCCAAGGATTACGGTTACTGCGATTCCTGTGGTGTCGAAATCGGCCTCAAGCGGCTCGAAGCCAGGCCCACCGCCACCCTCTGCATCGACTGCAAGACTCTGGACGAACTGCGCGAAAAACAGGTCGCGAAATAATCCTCATTTCACGCATGAAAAAGGGGCCTCTCGGCCCCTTTTTTGTGCTCAAAAAAACACTTACTGGCTGGCAGCCGCTTGGGTTTCAGAGACAGCGGCTTTCATCGAAAGGCGCAGGCGCCCCTTCTCGTCAGCCTCGATCACCTTCACCCGCACCACCTGCCCCTCCTTGAGGTGATCGGCCACGCTGTTGACGCGCTCGTTGGCGA
>JAJTHX010000085.1 GCA_021300125.1 Betaproteobacteria bacterium
GAGACTGCGCGCATGCTCAACCCCGGCATCGAGATTGTCGCGCGCACCCACAGCGACGAGGAAGCCGGCCTGTTGCAGGAAGACCGGCCCGACCGCGTGTTCATCGACGAGCGGGAACTGGCCATCACGATGACCGAGCACGTGGTCGGCCGCTGCAGCGCAGACCACAAAAAAGCCGGCCACTGAACCGGCCGGCCGGCTCAGGGCCGGGCATCCGCGCCCGCCCCTGGCGTTTTACGTACTGAACGCTACTTTTTCTTCGCCAGTTCAGCGATGCGTTTTTTCTCTTCGGCCTGGATCGATGCCAGCATCTTCGGGTCCGGATCCTTCCATTTGCCGCCGGCACTGTTGGCCAGGTAGACCACCGCCTTGGAGAAATCCTCCAGCGTCAGGTTGGGATTGCCGCCCCTGGCCGGCATGCCGCGGACGCCGACCCAGGCATGCGCGGTGAGCACGGCCTGGCCTTCCTTGATCAGCGGCGCCCAGGCCTTGGCATCGCCGAATTTCGGCGCGTTGGCGACACCCGCGGCATGGCAGGCCATGCACACCGATTTGTATACCGCCTCGCCCGACTGCTGCGCCTGTGCCGGCAGCGCCAGCGCCGCCGCAACCACCACACCTGCCAGTTTCCAGTTCATGCACATGCTCCTTTCGACCCGAACGGGCCATCACAGATGACGATTGCCAATGTTAACGCGCGAAGCTTGCAGGCGGCTTACCGCGCCGGCTTGGCCAGGCCCAGCTCGACCAGGATGTCACGGATGTCATTGTATTCCTCGGCGATGTACTTGGTGGTCTCGGCGCTGTTGCGGTAGCTGTTGGGCATATTCGCGGCGGCGAGGTCGTCATTCCACTCCTTGCTCTGGGTCAGCGTGCGGAAGCCCTGGTCCCAGTACGCCACCTGCGCCGGGGTCAGCCCCTTGGGCGCGATCACCAACCGCCAGTTGTCGGCCACCATCGGGAAACCAGCCTCACGCGCGGTCGGCAGCTTGGCCAGCGCACCGGGCATGCGCTGCGGCGAAGCGATCGCCAGCGGCCGGATGGTCCCCGCGGCAAACGGCGTGGCAATCGAGGACGCCGAATTCACCCACACCGTGACATGGCCGCCGAGCATCGCCGCCAGCGCCTCGCCGCCGCCGTTGTAGATCACCACCTTGAGCCGTTTCAGGTCGGCGCCCGCGGCGCGCGCGAACAGGCCGGTGGCAATGTGGTTGGCGCCGCCAGCCGCGCTCGAAGTGCCGAAGGTGATCGCATCCGGATTCTCGCGCAGCGCCTTGGCCAGCTCGGCAAGCGTCCTGTACGGCGAGTCGGGCCGCACCGCGAAGCCGATGTATTCGCTGACCAGCAGCGAGATCAGGGTGAAGTCGCTGTAATTCTGCGGGCTGCGCCCAGTGATGTGATTGGTGACCAGGTTGTACGAAGTCACCAGCAGCGCATGTGCATCGCCGCCGCGGCCGGCGAGATAGGCCCAGCTCACGGCCCCGCCGCCGCCGGGCCGGTTGACCACCGCCACCGGCACCGGCAGTGCCTTCTGGTCCTGCCAGATCTTCTGGATCAGCCGCGCGGTGCGGTCGGTACCGGTGCCGGCGCTGGAGCCGACAATGATTTCGACGTTGCGCTCCGGCTTCCACGCGCCCTGGGCCGAGGCGGCGGCGCTGGCCGCAGCCAGCACCAGCGTGGCCGCGATCGTTGCAAAGGTATTCATGGTCTCCTCCTGGCGGTTGATTGTTGTGGGTCAGGCATCCTGCAACAGCATCCGGCTGCCGCGCTCGGCAATCATCATCACCGGCGCATTGGTATTGCCCGAGGTGATCACCGGCATCACCGAGGCATCCACCACACGCAGGCCCTGCAGCCCGCGCACGCGCAGCCGGGTATCGACCACTGCAGAAGGGTCATCGGCCCGGCCCATTTTGCAGGTGCCGACCGGATGGAAAATCGTGGTGCCGATCTGCCCCGCCGCCTGCACCAGCTCGGCGTCGCTCTGGAAGGCCGGCCCCGGCATGAATTCTTCCGGCCGGTACGGCTGCAATGCAGCGGCGGTGTTGACGATGCGCCGCGTCAGGCGGATCGCATCCACCGCGACCTGGCGATCCGCCCCGGTGGACAGGTAATTCGGCGCAATCGCCGGATGCACGCGCGGATCGTTTGACACGATGCGCACCGTGCCGCGCGAAGTCGGGCGCAGGTTGCAGACACTGGCGGTGAAGGCCGGAAACGGATGCGGCGGCTCGCCGAAGCGGTCCAGCGACACCGGCTGGATGTGGTACTCGAGGTTGGGCGTGGCCTGCGCGGGATCGGACTTGGCGAAGGCGCCCAGCTGCGACGGCGGCATGGTCAGCGGGCCGCTGCGGTGCAGCGCATACTCCAGCCCCATCTTCGCCTTGGCCCGCCACGAACCGAGCATCGTGTTCAGCGTCAGCGCGTTCTGCACGCGGAAGGCCAGCCGCAACTGCAGATGGTCCTGCAGGTTCTCGCCCACCGGCAGGTCCGCCACCGGCGTGATGTCTGCTGCTGCAGCAGCGCCGCCGGCCCGACGCCGGAGAGCTGCAGGATCTGCGGACTGCCGATGGCGCCGGCGGCGAGCACGGTTTCGCCACGCGCGAGCGCCTGCTGCACCGTGCCGCCGCGCTCGAATTCAACACCAATGGCGCGCCGCCCCTCGAACAGCACGCGCCGCACCAGCGCGCCGGTGACCACCGTCAGGTTCGGCCGGCCGCGCGCCGGATCGAGGAAGGCCCGCGCCGCGCTCCAGCGCTCGCCGCGTTTCTGCGTCACCTCGAAGCGGGCCACGCCTTCATTGTTGCCGCGGTTGAAATCATCGGTCTCGGGAATGCCCGATTCCACCGCCGCCGCGCGAAAGGCCTCGATGATGTCCCAGCGCACCCGCGGCGTTTCCACGCGCAGCTCGCCGCCGGCGCCGTGCTTCTCGTCTGCGCCGCGCCAGTGGTCCTCATGCTGCATGAACACCGGCAGCACCTGCGGCCATGACCAGCCGTCATCACCGGTCAACCGCGCCCACTCGTCGTAATCACGCGCCTGGCCGCGCAGGTAGAGCATCGCGTTGATTGACGACGAGCCGCCGATGACGCGGCCGCGCGGATAGTTGATCGCGCGGCCGTTGAGCCCCGGCTCGGCGACGGTCTTGTAGCACCAGTCGGTGCGCGGATTGCCGATGCAATACAGATAGCCGACGGGAATGCGTATCCAGTGCCAGTCATCGTTGCCGCCGGCTTCGATCAGCAGCACCGAGCGCGCCGGATCGGCGGAAAGGCGGTTCGCCAGCACACAGCCCGCGCTGCCGGCGCCGACGATGATGAAGTCGAAAGTCCCGAAACTAGGCATTGATTATTTATTCAATTAAATCAATGACTTATATATTTTTCACGCCCGCTCACCATGGTCTCATGGAGAGCGGGAATGAAATACGCAATCAGCCGTTTTTCACCAGCTTCTGCACATTCCAGTTCAGCGAATCCGCGACATAGATGTTGTCCTCGGCATCCAGCGCGAGGTAATGCGCTTCGCCGTAGCGGTTCGGGCCCTTGCCCTGGCCGCCGGTGGCCGCGAGCAGGTTCAGTTCGAGATCCAGCTTCATGATGCGGCCGGCATGGCCGTGCGCCATCATGATGTGTTTCCTGTCGCTGCAAAGCGCGAGGCCACAGGGCGTGCCCGGATGTTTTTTCTCGCGCAGGAATTTTCCGTCGCCATCAAACACCTGCAGCCGCTGGTTGGAGCGGTCGGCGATGATGACCTGCCCCTTCGGATCGACCAGCACCGCATGCGGCTGGTTGAACTGCCCCGCGTCCTTGCCCTCGCCGCCCCAGGTCAGCAGGAAGGTACCGTCCGCATCGAACTTGAGCACGCGCGACTCGCCCTTGCCGTGACCCTGGGTGATGTAGACCTCGCCCCTGGGCCCGAAGGCGATGTCGTTGGGTTCGTTGAAGCAGCGCAGATGCCCGGCCTGGTGCCATTCGGTGGCGCGGCCCTTCACGCCGAGCACCATCTGGATGCGGCCCTGCGCATCCATCTTCACTACGATGTGCGCCACGGTGTCGGTGGCCCAGATGTTGCCCTGCGCATCGAGCTTGAGCCCGTGCGGGTTGTCGAAAATCCCGCGGCAAAGACTCTTTAAGTACATCCCCTGCGGGTTGAATTCCATCAGCGCGTGTTCGCTGCGATTGAAGACGAGGATGTTGCCGTTGGTGCGCACCGCCACCGCCGAGCAGGGCCCGAAGTTGAGGCCTTCGGGCATCTGGAATAGGTCGGGCACCACCTTGTAGTCGAGCTCCGGCACATTCTTCTCGATTTCCATGATCGCGGCTTGCGCCATGAACCACTCCTTTTCAGTGCATTGTTGTTGTGGCCGCGCCTGAAAACGGTGCGGACGGTGGGCGCAGGATACCGCGGAACCTGCAGCGCCAAGGCGCACAGTCCAAGGCCCAAGACGGAATGTATAAGTACTTGTTTTAATTGAATTATTTTTCATGCCCTCGCGGTATCGGCAGCGGCCCGCGCAGGCCTTGGCATGGTCCATGCACAAGCTGTGGCGTCACCTCAACCCGGTACCGGAATGACCGCCACAGCTACCCCCATCACGGCGACGCCCCGCCTCTACCA
>JAJTHX010000361.1 GCA_021300125.1 Betaproteobacteria bacterium
CGCTCGCCGCCAAACAGGAAGGCCTCGGCCGCGCGCAGGCGAGCTGCGCGGCGATGATCCCGATCCGCAAGAACGCAGAGTGGTGGGCGATGCCGCAGGACGAGCGTCACGACGTCGTCGAAAAACAGTCGCGCCACATTGCCATCGGCCTCAACTACCTGCCGGCAATCGCGCGCCGCCTGCACCACTGCCGCGACCTCGGCAGCAGCGAACCCTTCGACTTCATCACCTGGTTTGAATACGCACCCCGGGACCAGGCCCCCTTCAACGAACTGCTGCGCGACCTGCGCGCCTCGCCGGAGTGGCGCTACGTCGAGCGCGAGGTGGATATCCGGCTGCACCGCGCGGACACCTGATCCGCGCCGGGCACCGCCCGGCGCATCCTGCGGGCTAGAATGTCCGGGTGATCCATCACCCGACAGGTACAGCCATGCACAAAGCCCTCCCCCTCGCAATCGCCGCCACGCTCGCCTTCACCGCGCTGCCCGCCGCCGCGCAGACCATGAAACCCGGCCTCTGGGAAATGACCCAGAAAATGGGCGGCGACCACGGCGCAAAAATGGCCGCCGCGCAGGCCGAAATGCAGAAGCAGCTCGCAGCGATGCCGCCCGAACAGCGCAAGCAGATGGAAAAAATGATGGCCCAGCAGGGCATGGCCATGGCCCCGGGCGCCGCCCCCGGCGGCGGCATGGCCACGCGCATCTGCGTCAGCAAGGAAATGGCCGCGCGCAACGAAGCCCCGGCCGCCTCCGGCGACTGCAAGCAGGAAACGCTGAGCCGCAGCGGCAACACCACCAAATTCAAGTTCACCTGCAGCAACCCGCCGTCCAGCGGCGAAGGCGAAGTCACCATCCACAGCGCCGAGTCCTACACCACGCGCATGAAGGTCACCACCCAGCACAAGGGCAAGCCGGAGACCATGACCATGGACAGCCAGGGCAAATGGCTGGGCAACGACTGCGGCAACCTGAAACCGGTCAAGGGCTGATCCCGCGATGAGTGCAGAACAGAAACTGCGCGAGCTGGGTCTGACGCTGCCTTCGGGCAGCGCGCCCGCCGCCAACTACGCCAATGCCGCGCGCAGCGGCAACCTGTTGTTCATCGCCGGCAAGGCGCCGTTGCCTGAGAACGGAAAAATGCCCAAGGGCAAACTCGGCCGCGAATACACCACCGCCGACGGCTACCGCTTCGCGCGCAGCGCCGCACTCGACCTGATCGCGGTGGCGCGCACCGAGCTCGGCTCTCTCGACCGTGTCGCACGCATCGTCGAAGTCCAGGGCATCCTCAACGCCACCGATTATTTCGAGGAACACCCCCAGGTGCTCAATGGCTGCTCCGACCTGCTGGTTGAAATCTTCGGCGAACGCGGCATCCATGCCCGCTCGGTGCTCGGCGCCAACTCCTTGCGCGGCGGCGTGCCGCTGGTGATCAAGGCGACGCTGGAAATTCTGCCCGACTGAAATCCACAACAACCATAAAAACTCCGAGGAGCCTCTTTTGAAACCCGCATACCCGTTCATCGCCGCCGCACTGCTCGCCGCGGCCTTCTCCGCGCAGGCCGCCCAGCCCTATCCCAGCAAGGTCATCCGCATGGTCGTGCCGCTCGCACCCGGCGGCACCGGCGACACGCTGGCGCGCACCGTCAGCGAGGAAATGGCCCGCCAGCTCAACACCAACATCGTGGTGGACAACCGGCCCGGCGCCGGTGGCCTGATCGGCACCGAGACCGTGGCCACCGCCGCGCCTGACGGCTACACGCTGATCAACGTCAGCCCCTCGCATGTGATCAACCCGGCGCTACACACGCGCAGGACCTACGACCCGGTGCGCGACTTCGAAGCGGTGATCCATATCGCCAACACCTACCAGATCATCGTCGCCCATCCCTCGCTGCCGGCCAAAACGCTGAAGGACCTGATCGACCTCGCGAAAAAATCACCGGGCAAGCTGAGCTACGGCTCCGCCGGCACCGGCTCGGCAACCCACCTCAACATGGAACTGTTCAAGTCCATGGCCGGCGTGGACATCGCGCACATCCCGTACAAGGGCAGCACCTTCGCCCGCAACGACGTCGTCGCCGGCCAGATCCAGATCGCGATGGACGGCCTGCTGCCGGTGCTGCCGCTGATCCGCGACGGCCGCCTGCGCCCGCTGGGCCTGACCAGCAGCAAACGCTCGCAGGCCGCACCCGAGATTCCCACCATCGGCGAATTCGTGCCCGGCTACGCCACCGACACCTGGTACGGCATCCTCGCCCCGGCCAAAACGCCGAAGGCCATCATCAGCACGCTGCACGGCGCAGCGGTGAAAGCGATGAACGCACCGGCGACGGCGGCGCGCCTGAAACAGCTGGGGACGGACCCGGTGGGCGGAACTTCAGAACAGTTCGCGAAGCTGATCGAGCGGGAAGCGAAGCTGTGGGCGAAGGTGGTGCAGGTTTCGGGGGCGAAGATCAATTAGCAAGCTCTCACCCAGCGCCCTATTCAAGAAACTTACTTGGAGAAATCTTGAATACCTTTCAAAAACTCATAGAAGTGGCCCCGCTTGTTTGAACAACTTTTCCCGATTTATAAGTGGATTCTGGGCGGGTTGCGATTGATGTCACGGGGTGCATCAAAGATTTCATCTTAGGCGGCTAGCTTCAACTGCGGCAAGCCGGCCCAGTACTTTTCATGCGGGGTCAGCCGCTCCAGGCTCGAATGCGGACGATGCGTGTTGTACCAACCCAGGTAGTCGGCGATGTCCGCGCGGGCTGCGCTCACGCCATCGTAG
>JAJTHX010000365.1 GCA_021300125.1 Betaproteobacteria bacterium
CGACCTCGACCGCGAGCGCGACGTCGGCACCGCGCGTGACGCGAGCGTCGTGTTCTTCGACAAGACGCTCTTCTGGTCGCCGTACCTGTCTTTTTCGCTGCACGAGGAGCGCAAGTCGGGTGTGCTGACACCCAGCTACCGCAGCTCCAACACCACCGGCTTCGAGTTTACGGTGCCGTATTACCTGAACCTCGCGCCCGAAATGGACGCGACGCTCTACCCGCGCTTCATGACCAAGCGCGGACTGCAGCTGGGCGGCGAGTTCCGTTACATGAACCCCACCGGCAGAGGCGAGGCAAGGGCAGAGGTTCTGCCCGGTGATCAGCAGATCAGCCGCGACCGCTGGGGGCTGTTCACCAAGCACCAGCAGAACTTCGGCCGCTGGTCCACCATCGCCAACATCAACCGGGTATCCGACGGCAACTACTTCACCGATCTTTCCACGCTGATCGCCGTCACCTCGCAGAGCTTCCTCAACAACGACGCCACCATTGCCACCGGCGGCAACTGGGGGGCGCGTGGCACCTACGGTTTTTCGGCCTTCGCCCAAGGCTGGCAGACGCTGCAGCGGGACCGCCTCGCCCCGCTGACTCCGCCCTACAGCCGCCTGCCCCAGTTCAACCTGACCGCCCAGCGGTTGGGGGAGGGACGGGGTGACTTCGATTTTATCGGCTCATACACGGCCTTCGACCATCCGTCGCTGGTGAACGGACAGCGGTTCTTCGTTCAGCCCGGCTACTCGATGCCACTGCAGACTTCCTACGCTTACGTGGTGCCGAAAGTCGCAGCACATGTCACACGTTATGCGATGGGCAAGAACAACGCGGCCGCCGTGCCCGACACGACGCGGGCGCTTCCTGTATTCAGCACGGAGGCGGGGCTGATCTTCGAGCGTGAGACCCGCATTTCGGGCAACAGCATGTTCCAGACTTTCGAGCCCAAGGCCTACTACGTCTACATTCCTTACAAGGACCAGTCGCGGCTGCCCAACTTCGAGAGCGGCCTGCAGGACATCAACTTCGCCACCATATTCAGCGAAAACCAGTTCAGCGGCCAGGACCGGGTCAACGATGCCAACCAGGTCACCCTCGGCGCGGCTTCCCGTTTCATCAGCGCCGACTCGGGTATCGAGCGCTTCCGCGCCGCGGTCGCGCAGCGTTTTTATTTTGACGATCAACGCGTCACACTGCCCGGTGGCGTCCCGCGCACCTCCAATGCCTCGGATTTTCTGGCCGCCCTGAGCGGAGGCCTTGCCAGAAACTGGACCCTGGACGCGGGCTGGCAGTTCAACACCGATACCCGGCAGACCCAGCGCTTCAATGTGGGCAGCCGCTACCAGCCGGAACCGGGCCGGGTGTTCAACGCCTCCTATCGGGAAACGCGGGACAGCGTCCGCCAGGTCGATTTTTCCACCCAGTGGAACATGAAATCAGGCTGGAACGCGCTGGGTCGCTGGAACTACTCTTTGCGTGACGGTCGCGCCATCGAGACGCTGGCCGGCATTGAATACAATGACCAGTGCTGGTCGTTGCGCCTGGTAGCTCACCAGTTCGCAGTGACCACCACCTCGAAGAGCACTTCGATATTCCTGCAACTCGAGCTCTACGGGGTCTCGCGCATAGGCACCAACCCCCTCGACGTGCTCAAACGCAACATCGGCGGCTACCGCCAGTTCGACCCCCGCAATCCGGCGCCGGTCGAATACAATGTACCGGGCATTTTCTGACACCCGCCCCCACACCTGCCTTTCCGGTAACACCCCCAACCGATGCGTCTTAACCCCATTCTGCCCCTAGCGCTGCTTGCGCTTCTGTTTGCCACCGCCGGCGCTCAGGCCCAGGCGCCGAAACCGCGCCAGATCGTCACCATCGACCGCGTCGTTGCCGTGGTCAACAGCGAAGTCATCACCGAGCGGGAACTCTCCGCGCGCGTCGATTTCGCGCTGCGTCAGCTGCGCGAACAGAAAGCGCCTGCGCCACCGCGCGAGGTGCTGGAACGCCAGCTCCTGGAACGATTGATCAACGACCGCGTGCAGATGCAGCACGCGCGCGAGATCGGCATGCGTGTCAGCGATACCGAGCTCGACCGCGCCCTGGTCCGCATCGCCGAGCAGAACAAGCTCACGCTGCAGCAGCTGCGCGAGGTGCTGGCCCGCGACAATGTATCCTTCGAAAATTTCCGCGAGGATATCCGCGGCGAAATCACGCGGTCGCGCCTGCGCGACCGCGAGGTGGCTCAGAAGATCGTGGTCACCGAATCCGAGATCGACACCCTGCTCAAGGCGCAGCAGGGCGAATCCGGTCGCGACGAATTCAACCTCTTGCACATTTTGGTCTCGGTTCCGGAAAATGCCTCTCCGGAACAGCTGCAGGCCAGGCGCGCACGGGCCGAGCAGGCGCTCCAGCAACTGCGTGAAGGCGCCGATTTCCGCCAGGTCGCCGCCGCTTTTTCCGATGCGCCTGAAGCCCTGCAAGGCGGCCAGCTCGGCTGGCGCGAAGCCGAGCGGCTGCCCTCGCTGTTTCTCGACGCGGTGCGCACAATGCAGCCGGGCCAGACCAGCGAACTGCTGCGCAGCGCCAACGGATTCCACATCCTGCGCGTCAACGACCGCCGCGGCAGCGTCCAGCGAATGCTGGTACAGCAGACCCGGGCCCGGCACATACTGATCCGCACCAACGAGCTGGTGTCGGAAAGCGAGGCCCGCAACCGGCTGCTCGCACTGAAGGAAAGGCTCGACAACAAGGCCGATTTCGCCGAACTGGCTCGCGCCCGGTCCGAGGACACCAGCGCATCGCGCGGCGGCGAGCTGGGCTGGCTGTCGCCAGGCGACACGGTGCCCGAATTCGAGCAGGCGATGAACGCCCTGAAGCCGGGCGAAATCAGCGGTCCGGTGCGCAGCCCCTTCGGCTGGCACCTGATCCAGGTCCAGGAACGGCGCACTGAGGACATGACCAGGGAAGGCCAGCGCATGAATGCGCGCCAGGCCCTGCGCGAACGCAAGACGGACGAGGCCTACCAGGAATGGGTGCGCCAGCTGCGTGACCGCGCCTATGTCGAGCAGCGGCTCGACAGCCGCAGCTGATCCGGGCTGAAACCATGGCTGCGCCCTCCGGCAGCGCAGACTGGCCGCTGGTAGCCGTCACCGCCGGGGAACCGGCGGGCATCGGCCCCGACCTCTGCGCGATGATTGCCGCTCGCAGCCTGCCTGCGCGCGTGGTGTTCATTTCCGACCGCAACCTGCTCGCCGCACGCGCGGCGGCGATGGGCATCGGATTCGATCTGCCGCTGTTTGAACAGCCGGTGGCCGCTCAGCCGGTCTCGGTCCTGCATGTGCCGCTCGCCGCACCGGTGCACGCCGGCCGCGTCGACCCGGCCAACAGCCACCACGTGCTGCGCACCCTGGAAATCGCCTGCGACGGCTGCGTGGCGGGCCGCTTCGATGCGCTCGCCACGGCGCCGGTGCACAAGGGCGTCATCAACGACGCCGGCATCGCCTTCACCGGCCACACCGAGTTCCTTGCCGAACGGCTGCGCGCGCCGCAGGTGGTGATGATGCTGGCCGGCGGCGGCCTGCGCGTGGCGCTGGCAACCACACACCTGCCACTGCACGCAGTTGCGGCAGCAATCACCGCGGAGGGTCTGGAGCGCACGCTGCGCGTGCTTCTGGCCGACCTCAGGCAGCGCTTCGCCATCGCGAGGCCCCATGTCATCGTCGCCGGGCTCAACCCCCATGCCGGGGAGTCGGGCCACCTCGGGCGCGAGGAAATCGAGATCATCACCCCGGTGCTGGAGCGCCTGCGCGCGGAGGGTCATGTGCTGACCGGCCCGCTGCCGGCAGACACACTGTTCCAGCCCGAACGGCTGCAGGGCTGCGACTGCGTGCTGGCGATGTACCACGACCAGGGGCTGCCGGTGCTGAAATACGCGAGCTTCGGTGAAGGCATCAACATCACGCTCGGATTGCCGATCATCCGCACTTCAGTCGATCACGGCACCGCGCTGGACCTGGCCGGCAGCGGCAAGGCCAGGCCGGAAAGCCTGCTGGCCGCGATCACCCTCGCCGCCGACCTGGCGCGGCGCAGCCGCGGCCCCTGATGCCCGGCCGCCAGGGCCACGTCGCGCGCAAGCGCTTCGGCCAGAACTTCCTGGTCGATGACGGCGTGATCGCCGCCATCGTCGCCGCGGTGGCGCCGCGCCGCAGCGACACCGTGATTGAAATCGGCCCCGGCCTCGGCGCGCTCACTGCACCGCTGCTCGACCGCCTCGACCACCTGCATGTTGCAGAAATCGACCGCGACCTGATCGCGCGGCTGCGCCGGCAATGGCCCCCGGACCGTCTCACCGTGCACGAAGGCGACGTGCTCGAACTCGATGTCTCTGCCTTGGGCAACGGCCTGCGCGTGGTCGGCAACCTGCCCTACAACATCTCCTCGCCGCTGCTGTTCCATCTCGCGGGCCATGCTGCGCATATCCGCGACATCCACGTGATGCTGCAAAAGGAAGTGGTCGAGCGCATCGTGGCCGCGCCGGGGGACTCGGCATTCAGCCGGCTGTCGGTGATGCTGCAATACCGCTTCGCGATGGAGTTGCTGTTTGAAGTGCCACCTGAAGCCTTTGATCCGGCGCCGCAGGTGGATTCGGCGGTGGTGCGGCTGATCCCGCACGCCGCGCTGCCGCACCCGGCGCGCGACGAGGCTGTGTTCGCGCGCGTGGTGAGCCAGGCTTTTTCGCAGCGGCGCAAGACGCTGCGCAACACGCTCAAAGGCGTGGCCGATGCGGCACTGCTGGAGCGGCTGGGCATCGACCCCGGGGCACGGGCTCAGGAACTGTCGGTGGCGGATTTCGTGCGTCTGGCAGACGCCGTCGGAGCACCCGGCTGAGGCTTCAGGCCGCGGCCGGCTTCCTCTGCACGAACTCGATCTTGTAGCCGTCGGGGTCCTCGACGAAGGCGATCACCGTGCTGCCATGCTTCATCGGCCCCGGTTCGCGGGTGACCTTGCCGCCGCGTTTTTTGACCTCTTCGCAGGTCCTGTAGGCGTCCTCGACTTCGACCGCAACATGGCCATAGCCGGTGCCCAGGTCGTATGACGCCGTATCCCAGTTATGCGTCAGCTCGAGTACCGCCGCACGCGATTCGTCGTCATAACCGACGAAGGCATTGGTGAAACGGCCGCCGGGATAATCCGCCTTGCGCAACAGGCGCATGCCCAGCACCTGGGTGTAGAAATCGATCGAGCGCTGCAGGTCGCCGACACGGATCATGGTGTGCAGCAGGCGCACCTCAGATCTCCACCATCTCGAAATCGTCCTTGCGCGCGCCGCACTCGGGGCAGGTCCAGTTCATCGGCACATCCTCCCAGCGGGTGCCGGGGGCGATGCCTTCTTCCGGGGAACCGGCGGCTTCGTCATAGATGAAGCCGCAGATCAGGCACATGTATTTCTTGAACGGGGCGGAGTCGGTGGTCATCGGCGTCTTCAGGCGCGGTGGGCTACAATGCGCGGGCCGTTGTCACTGGCGGCGGAACCGCGCTGCTTTCCGCAATTTTATCCGATCGTCCCGCCTGCGTATCCTCCAATGACCGATTCTCCCCCCATTGTCATGGTCTTTGCCGCCA
>JAJTHX010000378.1 GCA_021300125.1 Betaproteobacteria bacterium
AAACCACCGACCTGCTGCTCGATGCGCTGGGTTGGCGCGAGGGCGTGGTCGATGCCGTGGTCTGCGGCGATGAAGTGGCGCAGGGCCGCCCCGCGCCCTACATGATCTTTCACTGCATGGAAGCCACCGGCGTGAGCGACGTGCGCCGCGTCGCCAATGTCGGCGACACCGTGCTTGATCTGCAGGCGGGCCACAACGCCGGGGTCGCGCTCAATGTCGGCGTGTTGTCGGGTGCGCATGGCCGCGACCAGATGCAGGGTGAGCGGCACACCCATCTGCTCAACAGTGTGGCCGACCTGCCCGCACTGGTTGCGGCGCAGCGCGGTTGATGGGTGGTGCCAGGTCCGCTTATTGATGCCGTGCATGGATGAAGCCATGGAATACCGCTTGGAAGATCGTGCCTATCGGCGGCGCATGACCCGCCGCGATTTTCTTTGGCTGATGTCTGCGGGCTCCGCAGTCGCTTCGGTTCCGCTGCTGTCGGGCTGCGCCACCCACCCGGTGACCGGACAGCAGGTCCTTGTCGGCATGTCCGAGGCGGACGAGGTCAATGTCGACCGGCGGTACGCGCCGCATCAGGTTTCGCGCGATTACGGGTCGATCCAGGATCCGGCGCTCGGCCAGTACGCCTCCAGGGTCGGATCGTCGCTGTCATCGCGCTCGCACCGGCCGCAGGTCCCTTATTCCTTCAATGTCGTCAATGCGAATTACATCAACGCTTACGCCTTTCCGGGCGGGACAATTGCCGCGACCCGCGGAATCCTGCTCGAGATGCAGAGCGAAGCCGAGTTTGCCGCGCTGATGGGGCATGAGATCGGCCATGTCAACGCGCGCCACAGCGCGCAGCGGGCTGGACAGGGCCTGCTTGCCCAGGTCGCGGTGGCGGGTGTTGCCATTGCAGCCGGCACCTCCGACCGCACCTCAAGCTACGCCCCATTGATCGAGATCGCCGGAACCATAGGCGCCAGTGCGCTGTTGGCGTCCTACTCCCGCGAAAACGAAAGGGAGGCAGACAGCCTGGGCATGGAATACATGACGCGTGCCGGATACTCGCCGGACGGGATGGTTGGCCTCATGAACGTGCTGGTCCGGCAGTCCAGCGAGAAGCCGGGTCTGCTCGATACGATGTTCAGCTCCCACCCCATGTCCGGCGAGCGCCTGGAGAGCATGCGCGCGGCCGCCGCGGCCAGGGCGGTGAAATCCGCGGAAGGCACGCTCCTGCGTGAGCGCTACATGGACAGCACCGCGGGGTTGCGGCTGCTGAAGCCGGCCATCGAAGAGCAGCAAAAGGGCGAGCGGCTGATGTCGAGGAAAAGCTTCGCCGAGGCCGAGCAGCATTTTTCGACGGCGCTCAAGGCGGCGCCGGCGGACTACACGGGGCTGTGCCTGATGGCCAAGTGCCAGGTGGCGCAGAAACGTTACGACCGCGCCCGGCAGTACACCACGCTGGCGCGCCAGAGCAATCCGCGGGAGGCGCAGGCCATGCAGCTCTCAGGGGTCGCGAATCTGGCGCTCAAAGACCACGCGGGGGCCTTTCAGGAGTTCGACGCCTACGAGCGCGCGCTGCCCGGCGATCCCAATGCCGCGTTTTTCAAGGCGGTTACGATGGAGGGCCTGCAAAACAGGCCCGCCGCCGCCCGCGAGTATCAGCGCTACCTGAGCCTGGTCAAAAGCGGAAGCCAGGCCAACCATGCGGTCAGCCGGCTGAAGGCGTGGGGTTACGCCAAGTAGCGCGAGGACTTGAAGCTCTGATCCTGGCGCACAGCCCTGCGGTGCCTGGCCCTGCCAATCCGCAGCAAAAGCAAAAAGACCCAGCCTCTCCGGGCCACCATCGTCCGGCCCTGATCGGCACTCAGAAGCCCTCATCCTCGCGCAGATAGCGCCAGCGCCCTTCCGGCAGGTCACCGAGCATGACCTTGCCGATGCGCACGCGCTTCAGTCCGGTCACGCGCAGGCCCACCAGCTCGCACATGCGGCGGATCTGCCGTTTCTTGCCCTGGCGCAGCACGAAGCGCAGCTGGTCGCGGTTCTGCCAGGACACCTGCGCCGGGCGCAGCGCCTCGCCGTCGAGTTCGAGGCCGTGGTTGAGCCGGGCCAGGTCCTCTTTGGACAGGCGGCCGCTGACCCGCACCAGGTATTCCTTTTCGACGGCGGAGTGTTCGCCGATCAGCTGCTTGGCGATGCGTCCGTCCTGCGTCAGCACCAGCAGGCCGGTGGAGTCGATGTCGAGCCGGCCTGCCGGCGCCAGCCCGCGCAATTGCTGCGGGCTGAAACGCAGCCGGCTGCGGTCGCCGCTGTGGCGGCTGGCGGCCTCGATCAGGGTGATCGCCGGCTTGTAGCCCTTTTCCGCCTGGCCTGAGACAAAGCCCACCGGTTTGTGCAGCAGGATGGTGACGCGGGCCTGCTGCTGGTTGCGCGCCTGGGACGACAGAGTGATGGTCTGGGTCGGCAGGATGCGGGTGCCGAGTTCGGTGATGGCAACCCCATCCACCAGCACCCAGCCGCGCTCGATGTATTCGTCGGCTTCGCGTCGCGAGCACAGGCCCTGCTCGGACATCAGTTTGGACAGACGGACCTTTTCCATGGCGGGCGCGGGCTCATGCTGCGGGGGGGGGCGAATGGTGCAGCAACAAGTACTTTTATAAGTATTTGATTTTATTGAATAATTTATATTGCTGCAGCTTAAAGTGCAGCAAAGACGTTTGCTGCAGCCTTGACCGTGCGTTCGATTTCGGCCGCGCCGTGGGCGGCCGAGACGAAGCCGGCTTCGTAGGCTGAAGGGGCCAGGTACACGCCCTCGGCGAGCATGGCGTGGAAAAAGCGGTTGAAGGCGTCCTTGTCGCATTGCATCACCTCGGCATAGGAGGTGGGCGGCGTGGCGCGGAAAAACAGGCCGAACATGCCGCCGATGCCGCGCGCCGAAAACGCGACGTTGCGCGCCTGGGCCGCCGCGGCGAGTCCGCTGCAGAGCTGGTGGGTGGCGGCAGCGAGGCGGTCATGGAAGCCCGGCGCGCGGATCAGTTTCAGGGTCGCCAGCCCGGCAGCCACTGCCACCGGATTGCCGGACAGCGTGCCGGCCTGGTACACCGGGCCCAGCGGCGCAATGCACTGCATGATGTCGCGGCGGCCGCCGAAGGCGCCCACCGGCATGCCGCCGCCGATGACCTTGCCCAGCGTGGTGAGGTCAGGCTTGATGCCGTAGAGCGCCTGCGCGCCGCCCAGCGCGACGCGGAAACCGGTCATCACCTCGTCGAAGATCAGCACCGCGCCATGCTGCGTGCACAGCGTGCGCAGGGCCTCGAGGAATCCGGGCGCCGGCGCCACCAGGTTCATGTTGCCCGCCACCGGCTCGACGATCACCGCGGCGATGCTGGCGCCGTCGCGGGCGAAGGTCTGTTCCAGCTGGGGAATGTCGTTGTAGTCGAGCACCAGGGTGTGTGCTGCGGTTTCCGCCGGCACCCCGGCCGAGGAGGGCTGGCCGAAGGTGAGCGCGCCGGAGCCGGCCTTGACCAGCAGCGCGTCGGCGTGGCCGTGGTAGCAGCCCTCGAACTTGATGATGGTGCTGCGGCCGGTGAAGCCGCGCGCGAGGCGGATCGCGCTCATCGTCGCCTCGGTGCCGGAGCTGACCAGGCGCACCTGTTCCAGCGAGGGCACCAGTTCGCGCAGCAGGTCGGCCATTTCCACTTCCAGCTCGGTCGGCGCGCCGAAGGACAGCCCGCGTTCCGCCGTCTGCTGCACCGCACGCACCACGTCCGGATGGGCATGGCCGCAGATCAGCGGTCCCCAGGAGCCGACATAGTCGATATAGCTGTTGCCGTCGGCATCCCACACCAGCGGGCCCTTGCCGCGCTGGAAAAACAGCGGCGTGCCGCCGACCGAACGGAAGGCGCGCACCGGCGAATTGACACCGCCCGGGATCGCGAGCTGGGCGTGGTTGAACAGTTTCTGGTTCTTTTTCATGGGGGGTCAGACTCAGTACAGTTCGAACAGGGACTGGATTTCGCGCGCCGCGGCTTCGACATCCGGCGCCGCGAACACCGCGGAAATGACCGCAACCGCATCCGCGCCGGCGCCGATGAGCTGCGGGGTGTTGGCCGCGGTGATCCCGCCGATGGCCACCACCGGCACATCGAGGCGGCGCCTGGCTTCGGCGAGCAGGGCGGCC